>NZ_QRMX01000013.1:0-56044 GCF_003472805.1 Acidaminococcus sp. AM05-11
GGCGTAGAGGTTTATATTATTAGGAACTGTCTACTTGACGGGGAGCACACCACAATGGGGAAGGCATTCATAACAATTGCTGGTCATCTTCTTATCTGCACTATACATTAGATTTTACTTGACCAGTAGGGGGCTGCGGACGCTTCCAGCAAAGCGTTGCGATCACGTCCAAATATCTTCACAAGTTACCAAGAAAGGGTACCTGCGGCTCTCGTGCCGCAGGTACCCTTTCTTTTTGCTGCCCTTTCCATCAGTCGTGGATGGTGACCTTCCCAATGTACAGAGCATTCTTGGGATCCATTTCGTCGTAGATGGTGCTCTTGCCGGTATCCAGGGCTTTAATCTGGGCCATGTCTTCATCGCTCAGGGCAAAGTCGAAGACCTGGAGGTTCTCCTGCATCCGTTCCAGATGCACGGATTTGGGAATCACCACAATATCCCGCTGGAGCAGCCAGCGCAGCATGACCTGGCCGGTGGTCTTGCCGTATTTGGCCCCGATGGCTTTCAATACGGGATTGGCAAAGACCTGGTTGTTGCCTTCGGCAAAGGGTGCCCAGGCTTCATGCTGGATGCCATTGGCCGCCATAAAGTCATGCTCGGCCCATTTCTGGTCCCACACGTTGGTTTCAATCTGGTTCACCTGGGGCTTTACGGCATTGCAGTTGAACAGGTCAGCCAGCCGTTCGTTCCAGAAACTGGTCACGCCGATGGCCCGGATGCGGCCTTCCTGGTACAGCCGTTCCATGGCTCTCCAGGCCCCATAGTAGTCCCCATAGGGCTTATGGATCAGGTACAGGTCCAAATAGTCCAGGCCCAGTTTCTTCAGGGAGGTGTCAAAGGCTTTCAGGGTGTTGTCGTACCCATGGTCCTGTACCCACAGTTTGGTGGTGATGAACAGGTCTTCCCGCTTTTTGCCGCTGTGCTTTAAGGCGGCGCCCACCTGCTCCTCGTTGCTATAGGCGGCTGCGGTATCGATCAATTGGTACCCGGCGCCCAGGGCTTCTTCCACAGCCTTTTGGGTAATTTCCGGCGGGGTCTGGTACACGCCATACCCCAGTTTCGGCATTTTGACTCCATTATTTAACGTAACAAATTCCATGTTTCTCGCTCCTTTCAGCGTTCAAACGGCAGGTGCATCTGCGCATATTTTTCTTCCGTGGCATTGTCCGGCTCGTAATAGCTCTTTTTCCCGTTCAGGGCAGCCATAGCTTCCAGTTCCTCCGGGGTCAGGGCAAAATCGAAAAGGGCGAAATTGTCCCGGATGTGGTCGGGATTCTTGGACCCGGGAATGGTGATGAAGCCCTTTTGGACCGCCCAGCGGAGAATGACCTGGGCAGCGCTTTTGTGCACCCGGTCGGCAATGGCCGTGATGACCGGTTCCTGCAAAAGCTCCGGGTCCCCGTGGCCCAGGGGATACCAGCCCATGAGTTTGGTACCCAGGGGCGCCAATACGTCCAGCACGTCCTGGCGGATTCTATAGGGATGGGTCTCTAACTGCACCACCTGGGGCTTCACCGCAGCCGCCTCCAACAGGCGCGTCAGCTTCTCCCCGTGGAAATTGGAAATGCCCAGGCTCCGGGCCTTCCCTTCCTGGTACGCCCGCTCCAGCTGCCGGTAGCCGGCAAGAAAATCCCCGGCGGGCTGATGGATGAACAGCAGGTCCACATAGGTGGTGCCCAGCCGTTTCAGGGTATCCTCTACCGCAGTGGGGCTATTGTACACAGTGGGCCACAATTTGGTGGAAAGAAACACGTCCTCCCGGCGGCAGA
This sequence comes from Acidaminococcus sp. AM05-11, assembly GCF_003472805.1. Taxonomy (NCBI): domain Bacteria; kingdom Bacillati; phylum Bacillota; class Negativicutes; order Acidaminococcales; family Acidaminococcaceae; genus Acidaminococcus; species Acidaminococcus sp. AM05-11. Next base: position 1,770 of record NZ_QRMX01000013.1, read on the forward strand.
TACCTTCCGCATAGGCTCTTTGGAGCCCCTCCCCCACTGCTTTTTCGTTCAAATAGGCGTTGGCCGTATCAATCAGCCGGTACCCGTTCTTTAAGGCGGTGTACACGGCCTGGGCGGTAACTTCCGGGGCCACCATAAAGGTCCCCAGGCCCAAAAGGGGCACCTTGACCCCATTGGACAATTCCGTATATTCCATAGCAATTTCTCCTTTCCCGGTTCTTCTGAAAATTCCTCTAAAATCCATCAGAAAAACAAATACATGTTATATTTTAGTAAACAACTGTAACATTCTTCTCACTTTTCTTATTTTAAAAGAAAAACTAAAAAAAATAAAATGTCAAAAAAAGGATTCCACTATATCATCGCTGAATAGTATCACTATCAAGGGGGAAAGGAGGACTATATGCTTGAGAGTTTTCTATTGGAACAATTCCTAGCCTTTGCCGATTGCGGAACCTTATCAGCTGCGGCAGAGAAGCTGCATACGTCCCAGCCGGCACTGTCCCGCTCCATGAAGAAGCTGGAACAGGAACTGGGTGTAGCCTTGTTTATCCGCCGCAAGAACCAGCTGCAGCTTAACGAAACCGGCCAATATGCCTTACTGTACGCCCGTGAGCTTCTTCGTGCCAACGAGGAATTTACCCATCGGGTGCAGCTGTATGACCGAAGCCTGCGGACTATAAATATTGGTTATGGCGCTCCGGTGCCACAAATGGTGCTGACGCCCTTGATCAACAGCCTGTTCGGAGGTATGCGCCTGTCAGCGGATATGAAGGATGACCGGGATTTTCTTAAACGGTTGTCGGACCATACGTACCAATTGGTAGTAACCCACAAGGCTTCGCCGGACAGCGGTGCTTTCCTTGCCAAGAAGTGCGGTCACGAAGATTTGTTCCTGTCGCTTCCGCCGGGGCATCCCCTGGCCTTTTCGCCGGAAATCCATTTGAAGGATCTGGATGGCCTGAACATCCTGCTCCTGTACCAAATTGGTTTCTGGGCTGCCATGACCAAGGATAAGACGCCCCACACCCATTACCTGCTGCAGGTCCAGCGGGAAGCCTTTCAGGAGCTGGCCCGTAATTCCGGCTACCCCAGCTTCAGTTCCAGCTACTATTTGAACCGAGGCGAAAAGCTCCCCGGGCAGATCAATATCCCCATCGCCGATCCAGAGTGCCATGTGGATTATTACCTGGTCTGCCTGAAAAAAGACCAGCACCGTTTTGAGCCACTGTTTGCGGAGGTTAACGAAAAAACCGTGTGGTAGCAGGCTGCTGCAGAGGTTCACTCCATTGTTTCCTGCGTTTTAGGAGTCCCTTGGGGGATACTTTACCAACAGCAAAATTGCCGCCTGATTTGTGGACAATTTTCTGATTATAGCCGTTGACAAATGTATTCAGCAAGTGTACTATTAAAGCGTAGAATAATTATTAATAAGTTTTAATTTTCGATTACTAGGTTGAGTTCATACCAAACCGCAAGGTTGGCAGGGACGGAGGATGTTTCCACTACAGAGGAGGTTACAGAGATGTTATTCACCACAACGAACGACCATGAAGAATTTCGTGCCCAAGTACGTGGTTTTGCTGAGGCAAAGATTAAACCCATTGCCTTCATGCTGGACAAGGAAAACAAATTCCCTGACGAAGAAGTTGCCGAAATGGGCAAACTGGGCTGGCTGGGTATTCCTTATCCGAAAGAATACGGCGGCATGGGCCTGGATTACATTGACTACGCCATTGCTGTTGAAGAATTGGCCAGAGTCGACGGCGGTGCCGGCGTAATCCTGTCCGCTCACGTTTCCCTGGGTTCCTACCCCATCTTCGCCTATGGCACGGAAGAACAAAAGAAAAAATATTTGACCCCGCTGGCATCCGGCAAGAAACTGGCTGCTTTCGGCCTGACCGAACCCAATGCCGGGTCCGATGCTGGTGAAACCGAAACCACTGCCGTATTCGATGGCCAGAACTGGATTTTGAACGGCAACAAGATTTTCATCACCAACGCCGGCAAAGCAGATACCTATGTAGTATTTGCCGTAACGGAACCTGGCAAAGGCACCAAGGGCATCAGCGCCTTCATCGTAGAAAAAGGCATGCCCGGTTTCACCTTCGGCGATCACTATGACAAACTGGGGATTCGTTCCTCCGCTACGGCAGAACTGATCTTCAACAATGTGAAACTGCCGAAAGAAAACCTGCTGGGCCGTCAGGGCAAAGGCTTCAACATTGCCATGGCTACCCTGGACGGCGGCCGTATCGGCATTGCTGCCCAGGCTTTGGGTATTGCCCAGGGCGCTTACGAAGCTGCTTTGAACTACTCCAAAGAAAGAATCCAATTCGGCGCTCCTATTTGCCAACAGGAAGGCGTATCCTTCAAGCTGGCTGACATGGCCACCAAGATCCGGGCTGCCCGTTTCCTGGTTTACAGCGCTGCTGAACTGAAGACCAACCACGAATCCTACGGCATGGAAGCTGCCATGGCCAAGATGTACGCTTCTGATGTGGCTGAACAAGTGACCACGGAAGCCCTGCAAATCTTCGGCGGCACTGGCTACCTGAAGGGCATGGACGTGGAACGCTTCTACAGAGATTCCAAGATTACCCAAATTTACGAAGGCACCAACGAAATTCAAAGAGTGGTTATTGCCTCCTACATTACGGACCGTATGTCCAACACCAAACACGCCGGCACCACCAAGGCCAACAACACCATTACCGGTGCCCGCAAGAAACAAATCTTCAAGGATGGTACTCCTGAAGAACAGGTCAATGCTTTGGTAGAAGCCCTGAAGGGCGACGGCTACGACTTCACCGTGGGCATTCCCATGGACACCCCCATTGTGGATGCAGAACGGGTAGTCAGCGCTGGTAAAGGCATTGGCTCCAAAGAAAACATGAAACTGATTTATGACCTGGCCAAAGCTGCCGGTGCTGCCGTAGGGTCCTCCCGGCCTGTAGCAGAAACCCTGCAATATGTTCCTATTGAACGGTATGTGGGCATGTCCGGCCAGAAGTTCAACGGCAACCTGTACATTGCCTGCGGTATTTCCGGTGCCGTACAGCATCTGAAAGGCATCAAGAATGCCACCACCATCGTAGCCATCAACACCAACGCCGGTGCTCCTATCTTCAAGAACTGCGACTATGGTATTGTAGGCGACGTGAATGTGATCCTGCCGCTGCTGGCCAAGGCTCTGGACAATGGTCAACCCAAGAAACCCGCTCCTCCTATGGTTAAGATGAAGAGACCTCTGATTATCAAAGAAGTTCCGGAAGGGCATTATGTCTGCAACGGCTGCGGCTACGAATATGATCCGGATCTGGGCGATCCTGATGCCGATATCAAACCGGGCACCAAGTTTGCAGATCTGCCGGAAGATTGGGTATGCCCGCTGTGCAACTCCGAAAAAGACAAGTTCGTGCCGGTAAAATAAGGCGTGTCAGCCCTTAACGATCAACTAGACGTGTCTGAGGAGGAGGGGCCTCTCCTCCCCACACCTGTGAAGGAGAATCAATATGGAATGTGTTAGAAAATTAACGAATGACTTATATTGGGTAGGTGCAGATGATCGCCGGCTGGAATTGTTTGAAAACATCCATCCCATTCCCCGGGGCGTCTCCTACAACTCTTATCTGCTGCTGGACGAAAAAACCGTCCTGTTCGATACGGCTGACTGGTCCGTATGCCGTCAGTTCCTGGACAACATTGAAGGCGTGCTAAAGGGCCGTCCTTTGGACTTCATGGTTGTCAACCACGTGGAACCCGACCATGCCGCTTCCCTCCAGGAAGTGCTGCTGCGTCACCCGGAAACCGTAGTCGTCAGCACCGAGCAAGCCTTTACCCTGCTGCACCAATTTGGCTACAAGGTTGAAAAACAAGATATCGTCAAGGAAGGCGATACCCGTACCTTCGGCAAACATACCATTGCCTTCGTAGAAGCTCCTATGGTCCACTGGCCGGAAGTTATGGTATCCTTCGATACCAAAGACGGCGTCCTGTTCTCCGCCGATGCCTTCGGTTCCTTCGGGGCCCTGGGCGGCCGGATTTTCAACGACGAAGTGAACTTCGACCGTGACTGGCTGGACGATGCCCGCCGCTACTACACCAACATTGTTGGCAAGTACGGCCCTCATGTACTGGACCTCTTGGGCAAAGCCAAGGCCCTGAAGCTGGACATCAAGATGATTGCCCCGCTGCATGGTCCGGTGTGGAGAAGCAACCTGGGCTACATCCTGGACAAATACGTACATTGGGCTTCCTATGAACCCGAAGAAAAAGGCGTTCTGCTGGTCTATGCTTCCATGTACGGCAACACTGAAAGCACCGCTTCCATTTTGGCCGCCAAACTGGCTGAAAAGGGCATGACAAACATTGCCATGTACGATGTGTCCAAGACCAATGTTTCCTACCTGATTTCCGACGCCTTCAAATACAGCCACATTGTACTGGCTTCCGTAACCTACAACCTGGGTATTTATCCCAAGATGCTGAACTTTCTGGAAGACATGAAGGCCCTGAACGTACAAAAACGGATCGTGGGCATCATCGAAAACGGTTCCTGGGCTTGTACTGTAGGCGGCTTGATGCAGGACTTCCTGGAAAACCAGATGAAAGCCATGACCGTGCTGCAAGATGGCGTAACCATCAACTCCAGCATGACCGCTGGCCAAAACCGTTCCATGGACGACCTGGTAAGTGCCCTGGTAAACTCCATCAACGGCAAAGAATAAATTCATTCACCCTCCCGTCAGACGGGGCCTCCTCCCCCGCTGACAGCCAAAGGACGCAGGCATTAAGCCTGCGTCCTTATATTTTTAAAGACCGTGTCCCTGCTTTGGCGAGGGCACGGTCTTTTGCGTCTATATTTTGTTTGGCTGTATATCTACAACAAAGGCAGCCGCTCCAGCTTGGGCAGGGCAAGAAGTTTCTCCGCCAACACCTGCGCCTGCGCCCCATACCGGACTGCCAACAGGCCGGAAGCTTTGGCCAGGGCGTCTTCTTGGGAAAGCGGATGCTGGAAGGAGCCTGCCGGGTCCTGGACCAACTGGCGAAAGGTCCTACCAGCTTCCAGGGTTACCTGCACCCAAGCGCTCCAATGGGCAGGATAAGCCGCTGTCAGCTCCGGATCCTCTTTTACCTGGATTTTGGTCATAAGCTGCTGCACCAAAGGCATTCTGATTTCTCTTTGCGTAAACAGGCTTTGGTCCACCCTTCCATACAATAAGGCACAGGCCACCGTATACGGCAGGGAAAACCGGGCTTCCAGCGGAGTTTGCGGCCGAAGGCAGCCCTCGCTGTAAGCGCATTGAGCATACCCGATTTGGTAAATCCCTACTTGCAGATCCCGGAGCTTTTGGCTCAGCACCTTGGGAGACACCGTTTCCGGCAGGTTTAGGGCCTGTAGGATTTCCCGGCGCAGGAGCTTAGCCGCATCAATACTGCTGTGGGCCGACCGGCAGCAGGGATAGGGTTTCATATCCATGTGCAGAATTTCCCAGGTTTCCCCCAGGTTTGCCGCCACCTGTTCCAAGCAACCTCCATCGCTCATGGCCTTGAGCAGCCCTCCATCCTGGGCCTCCAAGATATGGACAGGACCTGTCATCCCAGCCCGGGCAAAAAGGGCGCTGCGCAGGCCAGCTGCGGCCGCCTGTCCCGGGTTCAGCACTTTGGAATTGGTTCCATCACCCAAAAAAGCCCATACTCCGGTAGCCTGGGAACCAGCAAGTCCCAGAGCATTTGCGGTCTGCTCCGGGTTCAACTGAAGCAGGTGGGCACAAGCCGCGGCTGCGCCAAATACCCCGCAGGTCGAAGTGGCGTGCCAGCCCCTTTTCCGGTGTTCCGTGACGCCAAAGGCCCGGCCAATCCGAAAAGCAGTCTCATAACCTGCCACCACCGCAGTCAAAAGCTCCTTTCCCGAGCTTTGCAGCCGTTCGCCCAAGCTCCAGGCAGCCGGAATCAAACAGGCGGAACCATGGCATTTGGACGCCGGGTGTACGTCGTCCAGTTCAAGGGTGTGGGCCAGCATGGCATTCAGCAATGACGCAGACTCTACTGACCAGGTACGTCCTTCCGGTTCACCCCATAGATGCACCCCCTGGGCAGGGGGGCCCCCAGAAAGCATTTCCACAGCCTCTTTCAGGTGTTCCACCAAAGGGTCCCCGCTGGCCCCCACACTGACGCTGACCAGGTCCAAAACCCGGTACACCACGGCCTGCTGCACGTTTTGAGGCAGCTGCTCCCAGGTCAGCGCTGCGGTAAAGGCAGCCAACTGCGCCAGGGGCGCTTGCCTTTTCTCGTTTTCAGTCATCCTCAGACCTCTGCAATGGCTTCCACTTCAATCTGGGCCATATGATGGGTACGCCGCACTTCGTAGATGGCCCGGGCGGGCTTGTGTTCACCAAAAAATTCGGCATAGGCTGCATTGGCTTCGTCCCATTTGCTCATGTCGGTAATGAAAACCCGGCACATGACAATGTGGCTGCGGTCGGCTCCTGCTTCCTGCAAAATATGTTCGATACGCTCCAGGCTCATTTTCATTTCCGGACCCATGCCGCCTTCCGGCACCTGATGGGTAAAGGGGTCCACCGAGCTTTGGCCGGAAACATAGATCATGCCGTTGGAAATGATGGCGGCGGAATAATGGCCGCTGGAAGGATGCGGGGCTTTTACAATTTTCATGATTTCTCCTCCTTGGGATACTGCCCGGAAAAGGCTTAGCCCGTCATTCCGTCAGCTAAGCCTTTTTCAGGGTTGTTGGTTTATTGTTAAGGGTTGTTAGTTAAGCTTCTTCTCTAGCCATTTTGGCTGCCATGGCCTTTTCGTGTCTCTTTTCCACCCGGTCAATAAGTACCGTAGCAGAAACGTCGCCCAGGCAGTTCATGGAGGTGGTTCCCATATCAAAGAACCGGTAGAAACCGCCTACCATGACAACCAGATCCAGGGGCATACCAATGGCCGTGGCTACAATCATCAGGTTCATCAGGCCGCCGCCAGGAACACCGGAACCAGCACTGGTAACCAAAGCGGTCACAAATACCAGGTTCACAATCTGGCTGGTGGACAGGGGAATCCCCATGGCATTGGCACTAAACAGCAGCACTACGCCGCACAGGATACCTACCCCATCCTTGTTCACCGTTGCCCCCAAAGGAATCCCCAGGGAAGCCACCGGCTCTGCTACATTGAAATTCTTTGTGCACACGTCCAGGCTGACGGGAATTACCGCATTGCTGGAGCAGGTGCTGGCAGCGGTAGCAAAGGTAGGAAAGGCTTTGCGCAAAAAAGTAATGGGAGAAATACCCGTAAAGGCAAACAGCAGCAGGCAGTAGATCAAAATCAGATGGATAAAGCAGGCCGCATAGAAGGCTCCCAAAATCTGGGAAATGGTGACCAAAAGACCGGAACCATATTTGCCCAGGGCAGCAGCCATCAGGCAGAACACCCCAATGGGAGCCAGTTTCAAGGCGATGGTAATCAGGGACGTCATCAAATCCGCCATGGAGCAGAACCAGCTGCGGATGGGGTCCCGTTTTTCCGGCGGCAGCAGCACAATGGCCACCCCAATGAAGCAGGAAATAATCAGGACCTGCATCATATCCCCGCTAGTGAAGGACTTGAAAATATTGGTGGAGAACATATCCGTAAAGAATTTGTCCAACCCGGGCAGTTCGTTGATTTTCACCGAAGCAGCCATGGCTTCATAATGAACGCCGTTGCCCAGATTCAGGAATTTGGTTACGCCGATACCAATTACGGAAGCGCAAACCGTTGTAAATAAGTAAAATACCAGAAACCGCAGTCCCAAGCGCCCCAGCATTTCCGGGCTGTCCATGCTGCTGATGCCCTTAACCAGCATACAGACCACAATGGGAACCAGGAACATTTTCATCAGATTTAGCCAAATATCCCCGACAAAACCGATGGCAGCTGCGGGCTTGCCTACAATAATCCCCACAACGGAGCCCAGCAGCATTGCGATGACAATTTTGGTAATGTCATTCATTTTCTTTTTCTTTTCCATGATGCTCTCCTCTACTCTTCCCGAATATAGATATTGCCGTCCATAATCCGGCGGGCTGTGCGAATTACCCCGACCCGCTGGATTGTCTTGCCATCACTTTGGGCGCTGACTTCCATCACCCCAGAAGCGTGACCCAGCCGGATTTTTTCCGGTTTGGGCACGGCTACCAGTTCGCTGGCCAGGGTCCCGGGCAGCATCAGCGCCGTTGCCGTGGCCACTGTGACGGTAATGGGATAGGCCTTATGAATCTTGCCCAGGGAAATGGCCCGCACGCACAGGTCCATCTCGTCTTTGGCCACCGCTTTGCCGTCCAAGGAAATATAAGCCTGCGCCTCGCTTAAAATGCCGATATCCGGTGCCGCCGGGGTTTCCTTACGAGCGTCCTCCCAACGGCTGACCAGACCTAAGCGGACTGCCGCTTCTCCCCGGATGCGCTCCAATTGGTTCATAACGCCTGTATTGCTGTTGAGTTCCTGCTGTTCACTGCCGGTAAGTCCCAAATCCCTGGCCCGAACAAAAACCACCAAAGTGCCGCTATCCACGATGCTGACCGGAACTTGGCCGCAGCCGGGCACTGCAATTACATCTTTGGTCTGACCGGTGGGAAACAGTTTTCCCGTACAGGCCCCTGCTGGGTCCAGGAAAATTTCGTCCACCCGGGAGCCCGTTCCCGGCACGCCCTGAATTTCCGTGTCTCCATACATACAGGCATGGCCATTCTTGACCCGCACCCGTTCTTCCAGATACTTTTGGGTATTGGTATTGTAGATGCGGACGATGGTAATGGGTTCCACGGCAGGCACCAGGCCCTCGTCTACTGCATAGGGCCCCACCGCTGAGCCAATGTTGCCGCAGCTTACATTGTGGGCCACCTTGGGCTGGTCGATATCCACCTGGAAAAAGGTAAAATCCACGTCAGCCGCGGGCCGCTTGGAAGGGCTGATTACGGCAATTTTGGAAGTGGAAGATACCGTACCGCCCATGCCGTCGATCTGTTTCACATCTGGCGTGCCCATAACTTTCAGGAAGATTTCATCCCAGGTGCTTTCGTCCTGGGGCAGGTCCTCCCTGCGGAAAAATACCGCCTTGGACGTGCCACCCCGCATATAAACGCAGGGAATTTTGCGCTGTTCTTGGTTTAACGCTGTCATTTAGGGTCTCCTTGTACGTAAATGAGCTTATTTTCCCGGCCTACCGCCCACAGCTTCCCATGCCGGTAGTACTGCCGGTCAATATGGCGGGAAATGGTGACCCAGACCTTAGGAATATTGAGGTTCCAGTCTTTCATGTGCTGTTCCAGGGTAATTTCTTCTTCTCCCTGCCGGCCCAGGATAACAATTTCGTCCCCCGGTTTGGCCTCAGGAAAGTCTGTCAAATCCAAAATGGTATGTTCCAGGGACAGGCTGCTGGCCACCGGGCATTTTCTCCCATTTAACAGCACATAGCCCTGGGAAAGAGGCGCCTGGAAGCCATCTCCAATGCCCCCTGCCATAATCCCAATGCGCTTGGGAGCTGTCAACTGCACGGCACTGAAATTGGGTCCGAACTTGCCGCCCCACACCTCGTTTACATGAATCAGCCGGCTTTTCCAAGCCTTCAAGGGAGCGGTAAACTCCGGATGTCCCGGCCGTTTTTCCAAAGGCGAATAGCCCCACATGGCCCGCCCAGGACAAACCCCTGTAAACCGCAGTTCTGGCAGGGCAATGCCTGCCGGGGTATTGGCCAGCTGCCGGAAGGGAATGGCCTCAGCAGCCTTACCGATGGCATCCATAGCCTTTTGGAAGCGATCCCGCTGCCACAGGGCATACTGGTTATCTGCGTCAGGCCAGCCTACCTTGGCCATATGACTGTAGACCCCTTCTACGTGCAGCTGGGGCAGCTGCTGGATGCTGCGAAACAGTTCTGGGAATTTTTCCGCATTGACGCCCAGCCGGCCCCGGCCGGTATCCATGCCGATGAAGATATCCTGCTTCTTTTGGCCTGCGGCCTGGGCTACGGCCTTGGCTCCTTCCAAGGACAGTACTGTAGGAATCAGCCGATGCTCCACATATAAAGGGGCGGTTTCCTCCAGCAGGTTGCTGGCGAAAATCAAAATGGGCATTTTCACCCCCTGCTCCCGGAGCAAAATACCTTCTTCCACCGTACCCACGCCCAGATAATCAGCCCCGGCTTCTTCCAGCACCTTGGCACAGGCAATGATGCCGTGCCCATAGGCGTTTACCTTAATGGCCGGCATGATTTTGATATCCGGTCCCACCATGGCCTTATAATTTTTGAAATTTTGTTCCAAAGCATCTAAGTCGATTTCCAGCCAATTAACCCGTCTAGGTTCCCATTCTTCCATATCCGCTGCCTCCTTCAAGCTTTGTTTTCTGTTAATTCAATTTAATATCTTTTTGGTAATATAATCCAATACATATGTAATGCATAACCGATAACATTTATGTTATAATGTACGCAAATCAAGGGTTTTCGCCACTTAGGAGGCAGAAAAAATGTTTCGTCACAAAGATTATGTGGAGTGTATCTACAAAGAACGCAGCTTTGGCAAGGCCGCAGAAAAGCTCCATGTTTCTCAGCCTGCACTCAGTGCCATGATCAAGCGGTTGGAAAAGGAATTGGGGGCGCCCCTTTTTAACCGAAAAACCACACTCCTTACCTTGACTCCGTTTGGAGCAGAATATCTGAAAAGCGCCCGGGTAGTCACGGACCTGGAAAACCGTCTGCGCAATTTGGCCTATGGGCTCAACACCCTCCAGTACGGGGAACTGACCATCTGTGCATTCAGCCTCAGCATCCAGTACCGGGTTTCCCTATTGATAGCGGCGTTTAAGGCAAAATTTCCCCGGATTCAAGTCCGCCTTCTAAACAGCAATACCTTATATGGGAAGCAAATGGTAGATGCCTACGAAAGCGACCTGATGGTTTCCACCAAGCCCATGGATGCCCAAGCTTACGTGGGGGTGCCAGCCTATGAAGAGCACCTGATTCTGGCCGTACCGGCCCAGGACCCCATTAATGCCAAATACCAGGAATACCAGCTGACCCCCGATTCCCTGCGCCAGATTGCTTTACCCGCAGTGAAAGCCCTTTCCCTGGAAAAATTCTCCCAGGTACCGTTTATCCTGGCCAACAAGAACAACTACATCCGCACCTGTGCTAACCAGCTGTTTCAGGAAGTCCGGGTGAACCCAATCATTACCATGGAAACGGAATCCTCCTCCATCTGCCTGAATTTTGCCCAATTGGGGGTGGGAGCAACCATCTGCAGCGACCTGCTGCTGGAGCATCAGAATTTTCAAAAAGAGCTGTGCCTGTACAAATTAAAAAGTACCCTCTCCAGCCGCAAGGGCATGGTCTACTACCGAAGCGGTGCCTACGTAACCCCTGCCATGGAGCAATTCCTGACCCTGGCCCAAGAACAATACCAACGGGATAAAGGCTTGTAAGAACAAAAAGAGGGTGTGAAATAATATCCCCGAAAGGAAAAAATGGCTTGTGAGCTCAAAAAAGTTCGCAAGCCGTTTTTTGTTCTTTATAACTGTATCTAATAAACTTCCTCAGTCAGTCCTACGGACTGACAGCCCCTCCACGCTTGGATGGGCCAGTCTTAGTCCTATACCAGTCATATGCAAAATGGGTTTTGAGATGAAATCATAGTATGCAAATACTATTACTAACTTTCTCTGTCACTTGACAAGTAGCGCCCTAGAATGCTTCCTGAGTGGTTCGCCGTGCTCCGTTCTCCCTCACCCTCCGGGTTCGGCTCACGGACGGCTATCACATAGGTCGCATATTCCAAATGTCCTCGGGAAACTGATTGACATTTGGATGCGACCGTAAAGCGTGTAGGAAGTGGCGCCGCAGGCGACGATAGAAGTTTCATTATTTCACAGCCCCTTTTTTGTTTATAAAGTTTAGCTGTCTATTGCTTGCCCCACACTCAGCATCAGCAAAATTTTCAGGATTTCTTCCTGTGCGCAGCCTTTTCCTTTTGGGCCCACTGCTGCAAAAACAGCTCAGGGGCGTTATGAAAAGCATGGTCTTTGGCAATCAGGGTTACTACCGGACTGTGGGAATAATGGCTGAACAGGGCATCATGTCCTACGCAGAGCCCCACTATGAGATTCAGCTCTGTGCCAACCCCATTCAGGTATTCTGCCTGGGCTATGGGATTGCACATGGGTTTTTCCCGGGTATCTTCCACTCCTATGCACTTTCGGTCATAATGTCCCACCTTGCAGATTACACTTTCTACCGTAAAGCCTTGTTCCCGCAGATACCGGGCCAAAATACCGGCAGTATCTGCCAGCGAAATGCAAAAGGCAATTCCCAGTTTGGTAAAACCGCAATTCCGGGCAAAGCGTACCGTTTGCTGCACCCGGCTCTCCGTATGGTCCATACTGGAAATGGCTGCTGCCTGGGCCAGTTTTAAAGTTTCCGGATCCTTATATTCTTCTAAATACCCTTCCAGCTCCGGCCGCAGGCTGGGGCAGGAAGAAGGATAGTCCCCTTCCTGGCCTAATTTTTTCGCACAATTTCTGACTCCGCAATAGGCACAAAAGAATTCCTCTGCCATATTTTTGTTCATTTTGGCTCCTTAGGATAACTTGGCAATTTCATGCAGTGCCTGGGAAACCCGATCCATCTGCTCCTGGGTATTATAGAAATGCAGTCCCATGCGAATGTAGCCCTGACGTACGGTAGCACGCACTTTATGGTCCAGCAGCACTTGTTCAACGGCCTTAGGATCTGCGCCTTCAGGATACCAGATGAACAGCAGCCCAGACCGATTCTTCTCTGGAATATCCAGAACCTTCAGCGGCAAATCTGCAAGCTTTCCCCGCAGATAATTTTCCATCGCATGAATATGGGCTTCTACATTTTCGATTCCCAGCTCATTGATCAGGCTGACCCCATTGGCCAGACTTTCAATAATACCAAAGGAATACATACCGCCTTCCAGCCGGCTGGCATCGGGCTGCCACTGGATTTGGTCATAATGCCGCAGGGGGAACGGACGGCCGCCGTTGGTCAAGCTCTGCAGCGATCCCGTATACGGCTTCAGGATTTGGCTTAATTCCTTGGCGCAGTAGACATAGCCCCCTCCTTTGGTGCCTAAGCAACCTTTATGGGCGCCGCCGGCCACGTAGCTGATATGCCACTGCCGAGGCCGCATGGTAAGCCGGCCCATGGACTGGATCGCGTCTATGGCCAGAATAATTCCCCGCTTGTGGCATTCCTCTCCCAAAGTTTTCAGGTCAATGGCATACCCGCTGCAAAAATAGGTAGAAGCAGTGGAAACAATTTTGGTATGTTCATCCATCATAGCCACAATATTGGCAATGGGAACTACCCCATTTTCACTTTTGGCAAAACGGATTTCTACACCCTTTTGTTCAATACCCAACCAAGGGATAGCATTGGAAGCGTGTTCTTCTTCCGTAATGACCACATTATCTTCTTTGGCAAAGGGGAAGGAATTGGCCAGTTTGGTCATTCCATCGCCGGTCCCATGGGTAAAAGCAATCTCAGAAGGCTCCACCTGCATCAGCTGAGCCATTTCTTTCCGGGCCCGTACCAAAATATCGGGGAAATAGGTCCCTGCATTGGTTCCGTAAGGAATCACGTAGCCTTCAATGAATTTTTTCCAGGCTTCCCGTACCCGCATCGGCGGCATGGACGTCAGGGAAATATCCAAATAGGCTACATCTCCCAAAAAGCCGTATTCTTTAGCAATCAGCGCTTGATTCAGCATGGCAATTCCCTCCTAAGCAAGAATCTTTTTTAAGCCGGCCAGCAAAGCATCAATATCTTCCTTGCTGGTAAAATAATGAACAGAACTTCTCACAACGCCATTAACACCCAAAGGCCGAATGGCCAAAAGCGCTCCCTGTGCGCCGGAGGCTACACACACATTGGCTTCTTTACCCAGCCGGGACGCAATTTCCGAGCAGCTGTGGCCCCGTACATTCCAAGAAATTACCCCTGCCAGCTTTTGGGCATCATGGGTTCCGTACAGCTCCACTTCGGGAATCGCCAACAGCCCATCAATCATGTACTGGGTCAATTCAGCAATGCGTTTTTGGATATTGTCCGTGCCAATTTCTGCAAGGGTATCCACTGCCACGCCCAGGCCAATCATCCCAGCCGTATTCAGTACCCCGGCCTCAAATTTATAGGGAGCTTCATTGAGTACCATGGTCTTTTCATCTACCAAGCGTCCGGCCCGGCTGCCAATATCCAACGGCTTCAGCATAGGGGTCAATTCCTTTTTGATATAAAGAGCTCCGGTGCCCTGCGGCCCCATCATACTCTTTCTGCCGCAGATGGACATGAAATCACAGCCGGATTTCTGTACATCCATGGTCAGCCGGCCGCCAGCCTGGGCTGAATCCACCATGTAAAAAGCGCCCGCTTCCCGAGCAATCGCACCAATTTCTTCTACAGGGGTAATAGTGCCAAAAATATTTGACACATAAGTTACGTTAATCAACTTGGTTTTTGGCGTTACCAGGGCCCGGATGGCGTCTGGCTTTACGAAGCCTTCTTTAGTCGCCTGGGCGAATTTGACTACAACGCCCCGATCCTGAACCAGGCGCAGCCAGGGCATGATGTTGGATTGATGCTCCACTGTAGTCAAGATAATTTCGTCCCCTGCTTCCCAGGGTCCGCCATAGGCTACCATATTGATGGCTTCCGTGGTGTTTTTGGTAAAGCAGATTTCTTCGGGGGCCTTGGCATTAATGAATTTGGCCAATTTGGCTCTGGCTTCGTTCACCTTAGCCGCTGCTTCCACAGAGGCAGGAAATTCTCCAACTCCGTAATTCAAAGGGTATTTTTGCCCATATTCTTCCATTGCCGCCCAAACCCGGGTGGAAGAAGGTACGACAGATGCATTGTCCAAATAATGGACCGTGTCCATAAAAGGAATCAATTTCCTCATTTCCTGTGGTGATAACATAACAAAAGCCTCCCTTAACTAAATCAATTTGTATCATATTCTCTGCTTTCATTATAAGAACGAGGAGCAGTTAATTCCAATATAAATTAAAATATCGATTCCATTGATTAGAATCAATAGTATAATAAAGACAACTGCATAAATGAAATACACAAGGAGGGGCTGCCATGTTTCGCAACGCTAATTATATCTACACCGTCTACCAGGAACGGAATTTCAGCCGGGCTGCAGAAAAGCTTTTTATTTCCCAATCCTCCCTCAGCCTGACCATCAAAAAAGCCGAGGAGAGAATCGGTGCGCCGATTTTTAACCGTTCCGTCTCGCCCATTGGACTCACCGAATTTGGCAAAAAGTATATTGCTGCGGTGGAAGAAATGAGGCGCATCCAAAATCGCCTGGAAAATGATATCTACGAAATCAATCATCTAAAACAGGGACACTTGTCAGTAGGCGCCGGCAATTTTCATTCCACCTACCTGCTGCCCCTGGCCCTTTCGCCCTTCCGGGAAGCGTACCCCAAGGTACTGGTAGATATGCATGAAAGTACCACCCAAGAACTGCTAAAAAAGTTGGACCGGGGAGAGATTGATCTATTGTTTTCCAATAAGCATCTGCCAGAAAAACAATATCGCAAGTTTGTCATCTGTCATGAGTTTACGGTACTGGTCGTGCCTGAAAAATACTGTACCTGTCCGGAAATCCGTCAACAGGCCCGTACCCGGGAAGAACTTTCCCGTTATCCCGTGCAGCAACTGGAAAATCACCTGCTGCCGCCAGTCTTCTTAACTAACTTCCAGCAAACTCCCTTTGTGCTACTGCGGCCCGGCAACAACAGCCGGCAGCGGGCAGATACCCTTTTTCTGGAAGCAGGTTTTCAACCCTCTGTGGTACTGGAACTGGACCAGGCTTCCACTGCCTACCGGCTGGCCGCTTCAGGCCTAGGGGCCGCCATCGTCAGCAATCTGATGGTCCGCACCATGGAGCCGCCCCAGCACTGCTGCTTCTTTCCCCTGGAAGTTCCCCATACTGAGCAATACATCAGTGTCTACTTTCCCAAAGAAGCCATTATGACCAAGGCCATGGAAGAATTTATCAAGATTGCTCGAATCGCCATTCCAGCAGTCCTGTAAAAAAGCTTGCGGGGCTTTCCTTCCTCCGCTATACTGGAAAAAATGATGCAAAAGGAGGGCAAAGCTATGATTCGTAAAGCCCTGGAAAAGGATGTTCCGGCGGCAGCTGCGAACTACCGGGAGCTGCTGACCTATGAAAAAGAAAATGGTACCAATTCCAACTGGGTGCTGGACCTGTACCCCACCCGGGAAACGGCAGAGAAGGCCTGGCAGGCTGGTACGCTGTACGTTCTGGAGGAGGACGGGGAGATCTGCGGCAGCGTGATTCTAAACCAGCTCCAGCCGGCAGAATATGGACCTGCGCCTTGGCATATTCCTGCGGCTCCGGAGGAAGTGCTGGTGATCCACACCCTATGCATTCCGCCCAGCCGGGCAGGGCACGGGTATGGAAAGCAGTTCGTCCAGTTTGCCCTCGCCCTTGCGGCCCAACAGGGCTGCAAGGCGGTCCGTCTGGATACCTGGGCGGGCAACAAGCCGGCGGCTGCCCTGTACACCAAAATGGGCTTTGCCTATGTGGGACGGGCCAACGTCCTGCTTCAAGGGGTCATTCCCGAAGAACAGATTTTCTTTGATCATGCAGTGGAAGCAGAAAGCTAGAGGCTTCTGCAAGCAGGGCTGTGAAAAAATGGCGTGCGAACTTGTTTGGGTTCGCATGCCATTTTTTTGTTCATTATAGCCGCATCCAAACATCCCACAAGTTTTCCCATGAAGGTTTGGTCCATAAGGCCCATACGGCAGCTGCTTGGAATACGGCGAACCGCTCGGGGATACCCCGCACCACTTCACTTCAGGTTTGCAGACCGCACGACCTTTTAAAGGCTCCTACCTTTAGGGGGGAGCTGGCAGACACGTTAGTGGCTGACTGAGCGGGGATTCCCGGCACCACTTCACTTCAGGGCCGCTGACCGCACCCACTTTTTTTCCAAAACCGCTCTTCTGGGAGTTTTTCCCCCCACCCTTCCTGCTATACTGAAAGTAGAAAGGAAGAGAAGTATAGAAGAGAAGGCTAAAGGAGGAAGGACCTATGACCAAGTTATATTGTACCCTGACGGGCTTTAACCACTACTTTGGAAACGAGTTTCTCAAGCGGCACATGAAGGTCCAGCTGATCAAGGAGCCGGACAACAAGTACGACAAAGAAGCCATCCGGTGCGAGCTGGAGCCCCTGGGCAAAATCGGCTATGTGGCCAACAGCGTGGGCACCATTCTGGGAAATTGCTGGAGCGGCGGCCGGCTGTACGACAAGATTGGGGACAAGACGGAAGCCACGGTGGAGCTGATACTAGACCGGGGCGCCGTACTGGCGGTAGAAGCTGCTGAGCCGGAAAAGCCAGCAGCTGAACCGAAGCCGGAAGAAACCACTGCACAAACCGCAGCTGCAGAGGAAACCCTGGAAGAAAAGCAGCTTGGGCAAATGCGCCAGCAGCTGCTGCAGGACCGGGAAAAACTGGAGAAGACCCTGCAAAGAGTGCATGAAGAGCAGGAGGAGCAAGCTTCCCGGGAAGAACGGTTCCACCAGGAACTGCACCGCCGGAACCGCCAAATAGCAGAACTCCGGGAGCAGCTCCAACTGTTGGAACGGAAGAACCAGTTGCTGGAGGAGAAGTGACCGTTTGCAGCTTGGGGCATAAAAAATACTGGATGCTAAAGAACATCCAGTATTTTTTATGCCCCAAAATTCGTACAAGGTACAATGGACCCCCGCATGCCAGCCGCTACAGGAAGGCCAGCACACTTTACCCTAGACAGTTCGCTTGGCCGCCAGATAGCCAGACCGTCAGTCCTTGGCATCCTTTTGGGGAATTTTGGGAACGACTTCTCCCGCCTTGCGAAAACAGTCCTGAAGGAAGTCCCGCTCAAGCGTCAGCTGGTCACTCTTTTGCTTCAGCTCCTTCTTCTTTCTTTGAACGTCCTTACGCCCAGAATCTGCCTCAAAAGCACGATGCGCATTTTGCAGAAAAGCCTGCTTCCATTTCCGAACCAGCTCCGAATCCAGATGATTTTCGGAACAAATAACAGCAAAATCCTTGTCACCCTGAAGGATTGATAAGACGATTTTGGCCTTAAATTCAGCAGAATAGTTATGGCTTTCCATGGCAGCGGCCTCCGTTCTTGTTACCTATACTATAGCATATACATTTAAAATTTTCAGGCCTGGTCCGAATTCCTGGGCCCATTGTAATCCACGCTCCCTTTACGGGGAGCGACCCCTCCTGCTGATTCAAGACTTTGTCTATTACATATTTCAATCCACGCTCCCCTTACGGGGAGCGACTCAGGGTCTGGTCTACTTTTCTGACCACGGGGAGATTTCAATCCACGCTCCCCTTACGGGGAGCGACTCAGGGTCTGGTCTACTTTTCTGACCACGGGGAGATTTCAATCCACGCTCCCCTTGTGGGGAGCGACCAGCAGGAAGCATGCAGCAGGAAAAGTGCTACAGATTTCAATCCACGCTCCCCTTGTGGGGAGCGACAGGGTCCTTAAATTGCGCCGTGGTAGGTACCCCGATTTCAATCCACGCTCCCCTTGCGGGGAGCGACCTCGCTCTCAGGCATATGGCTCCAGCTTACCTCATTTCAATCCACGCTCCCCTTGCGGGGAGCGACGGCAGATTGTTACCAATGTTGCCGTTTCCACCAATTTCAATCCACGCTCCCCTTGCGGGGAGCGACTACTGAAGTGATTGCGGACCGGGTGGAACTGATTATTTCAATCCACGCTCCCCTTGCGGGGAGCGACCTGCCTATTGCCACCTTAACGTTCAGCGGGTCCAATTTCAATCCACGCTCCCCTTGCGGGGAGCGACCCCAGCGGGCCCGGGAGATGAACCTGTTCAAGGTATTTCAATCCACGCTCCCCTTGCGGGGAGCGACCTACCACCTGGGAGGCATACGTCCTGCCCAGGCAATTTCAATCCACGCTCCCCTTGCGGGGAGCGACGCCCTGCAAGAAACCGGACCTGGACAACATCCTATTTCAATCCACGCTCCCCTTGCGGGGAGCGACACTACTGGGTGACCCACTATGTCAATGGACTTCCTATTTCAATCCACGCTCCCCTTGCGGGGAGCGACCATGCTAGGCCAGTAGACGCGCCTTTCCAGCCCGTATTTCAATCCACGCTCCCCTTGCGGGGAGCGACAGTCGTAGCTGCTGAATTGGGCACGTGCTACCAATTTCAATCCACGCTCCCCTTGCGGGGAGCGACACGGGAGCAAATATTTTTATTGCGAATGCAGGACATTTCAATCCACGCTCCCCTTGCGGGGAGCGACATGACGGAAATATTCATGGCGTGGTCCAAGTAGATTTCAATCCACGCTCCCCTTGCGGGGAGCGACATAGCTTGCCTGATTGCCATCGTCAGAAACTTAATTTCAATCCACGCTCCCCTTGCGGGGAGCGACCGTATAAAACTGTAACATTAGATACAGAATTTGGATTTCAATCCACGCTCCCCTTGCGGGGAGCGACCGGATACGCCTATGCTGTAGATGCCGCCCATGGGATTTCAATCCACGCTCCCCTTGCGGGGAGCGACGTGCTACGACAGCACCAAGACTGATGCCCTGGTGATTTCAATCCACGCTCCCCTTGCGGGGAGCGACGAGCCTTTCGAGCAGGACTTGATTGGGCAGATGTATTTCAATCCACGCTCCCCTTGCGGGGAGCGACGCCATTGTTTGTTCCTCCCACCCTTGATAATCGGATTTCAATCCACGCTCCCCTTGCGGGGAGCGACGGAAATCGCTTTCGTGTATCCTTCATGTCGGAAATTTCAATCCACGCTCCCCTTGCGGGGAGCGACTCTTGCATACTTTGATGACTATGGCATCGAGCTTATTTCAATCCACGCTCCCCTTGCGGGGAGCGACGGGAGTTGGGACCATTGATTCAGATTACCGTGGAATTTCAATCCACGCTCCCCTTGCGGGGAGCGACTTCACGGCGGTCAAGAAAAAATGGGCGGCAACGGATTTCAATCCACGCTCCCCTTGCGGGGAGCGACGTGGCAATATTGGCACCCCGGTTTAACCTCCTCATTTCAATCCACGCTCCCCTTGCGGGGAGCGACAGCATATAAGATCTGCAATAAAAGATGGCATGATATTTCAATCCACGCTCCCCTTGCGGGGAGCGACATGGATTAAACCCACACCCACGGTCTCCATTAAAATTTCAATCCACGCTCCCCTTGCGGGGAGCGACTCGTGGTCCTGGACGACCAGGCGCACGGCAGCTGATTTCAATCCACGCTCCCCTTGCGGGGAGCGACCCGGAGGCGACATCCAGACGGCAAGCACTGCGCTGATATTTCAATCCACGCTCCCCTTGCGGGGAGCGACCCGAAGGAAACACTTCCGGCGGTGGTATCACCATCGGATTTCAATCCACGCTCCCCTTGCGGGGAGCGACCAGAGCGCGGGAAATCATGAAATCCGGGAAACTATTTCAATCCACGCTCCCCTTGCGGGGAGCGACAAGAGAATCAATGAAAAGGATGAATCTCTTCCTCATTTCAATCCACGCTCCCCTTGCGGGGAGCGACTGCTGAAGCAAGTCAGTAATAGCCTGACGGAGTCGGAATTTCAATCCACGCTCCCCTTGCGGGGAGCGACTCGGCGGAAATCACTTCCACCACGGGAGCATCGGTATTTCAATCCACGCTCCCCTTGCGGGGAGCGACGAGCCGCAACCATTTCCTCCACATCCGACTTGTATTTCAATCCACGCTCCCCTTGCGGGGAGCGACGGGCTTCGTCCAGGGCTTTCGTTTGCTCCATGGTATTTCAATCCACGCTCCCCTTGCGGGGAGCGACGCTTTGGAAGTTCAAGACGGTTCAGGACGAAGGATTTCAATCCACGCTCCCCTTGCGGGGAGCGATTGCTTGACGCGGACGAGGAACGTATCGACGACCTGATTTCAATCCACGCTCCCCTTGCGGGGAGCGACTACCTGGGGCGGCACGACCATGGACAATGGCCCGCATTTCAATCCACGCTCCCCTTGCGGGGAGCGACGAAGCAGAAAGGAGAGGATTTACTTGACATCAGTAATTTCAATCCACGCTCCCCTTGCGGGGAGCGACGCAATGCTATCCAGCAGCGCATCTACCTGATCAAAATTTCAATCCACGCTCCCCTTGCGGGGAGCGACATTCTTGTCCATTTCTTGTTTCCAGATAGTAGAATTTCAATCCACGCTCCCCTTGCGGGGAGCGACGGAACTTTCGAAGCAGATCCAACGTATTCTATGGATTTCAATCCACGCTCCCCTTGCGGGGAGCGACCTAACTCAGATGAAGATGAAGGGAGAAATGGAATATTTCAATCCACGCTCCCCTTGCGGGGAGCGACCACGGGTACGGGATACATTCCTGCGGATGTACCAATTTCAATCCACGCTCCCCTTGCGGGGAGCGACCATGGGGTGCAAGGCTTTAAGCCCTGTAAGACTAATTTCAATCCACGCTCCCCTTGCGGGGAGCGACGGAATAAAACCGCAGAAATAGCCGGCAACAATTTATTTCAATCCACGCTCCCCTTGCGGGGAGCGACTGTTATTGGTCAGCCCTCTTTCGTACATCTCATCATTTCAATCCACGCTCCCCTTGCGGGGAGCGACTTCCCGATCCCGCCATACTTCCTCCGGCACCGGATTTCAATCCACGCTCCCCTTGCGGGGAGCGACCGCCGGTGCCAATGCGTCCGTAGTCGTCAACCAATTTCAATCCACGCTCCCCTTGCGGGGAGCGACCGCTGCCGTCCGTCCTGGACGTCGAGGCGCTGATATTTCAATCCACGCTCCCCTTGCGGGGAGCGACCCCCGATGGACGCGAGGCGTTAAATGCCAGCCTATTTCAATCCACGCTCCCCTTGCGGGGAGCGACAAAGATTTCACAAGATAGGGGGTATGGTTCGTAATTTCAATCCACGCTCCCCTTGCGGGGAGCGACGGCCCTTATTTATTATTATGAGGTGATCGCGTGATTTCAATCCACGCTCCCCTTGCGGGGAGCGACAAGATCATTCCAAAAAGCAGCAGGGGGACAAAAAATTTCAATCCACGCTCCCCTTGCGGGGAGCGACTGTTGACAGCAATTCTTTGTGGCACCGCGACAGATTTCAATCCACGCTCCCCTTGCGGGGAGCGACTCGCCTGTATGGTCATCGATGTAACCGGATATTATTTCAATCCACGCTCCCCTTGCGGGGAGCGACTAATCTGAGCAAAGAGGGAGTGCAGATTGATGGATTTCAATCCACGCTCCCCTTGCGGGGAGCGACTAACGGTCATCGGCGATCACACCTGCTTTTTGCAATTTCAATCCACGCTCCCCTTGCGGGGAGCGACCACGGCTGACAAGGCCGTTGCAGACGGCAACGGATTTCAATCCACGCTCCCCTTGCGGGGAGCGACCGGGAATCCGGAAGACGATGATCTGAGCGCAGAAATTTCAATCCACGCTCCCCTTGCGGGGAGCGACTTCAATACCGGGAATTTCGGTCGGATCTGCTACATTTCAATCCACGCTCCCCTTGCGGGGAGCGACGAGTTCTTTGTTCCAGTCATGTTTTTTATACCTCAATTTCAATCCACGCTCCCCTTGCGGGGAGCGACTCCCTTTATATGAGAACCTGCAATGGTCTTTCATATTTCAATCCACGCTCCCCTTGCGGGGAGCGACCGAAGTTCCCACACACATGGATACCGATTGTATGAATTTCAATCCACGCTCCCCTTGCGGGGAGCGACCTTCTCATTCTGACATCAGCATGATACCCTTCCGATTTCAATCCACGCTCCCCTTGCGGGGAGCGACGAAGCTACAGAAGGGCTTAATGAGTTAGCCGCAATTTCAATCCACGCTCCCCTTGCGGGGAGCGACCTGAAGGGCGTCGGAGGCGTGAGCCTTACCAGGATTTCAATCCACGCTCCCCTTGCGGGGAGCGACCCGGATGATGACCGGGAGTGGAGCCTGAAACCATTTCAATCCACGCTCCCCTTGCGGGGAGCGACGGCTTTGCCTCCGGGGGCTACATCAGCGGACCGGATTTCAATCCACGCTCCCCTTGCGGGGAGCGACTGGACGCCTCCGGCCCTGGACTCTTATCTTGATGATTTCAATCCACGCTCCCCTTGCGGGGAGCGACGATGTTCGCATAGACTACGTTTCGGGTCACCATAAATTTCAATCCACGCTCCCCTTGCGGGGAGCGACTGTACTCATTGATAAGGTGCGCTCCATCAACTTTATTTCAATCCACGCTCCCCTTGCGGGGAGCGACCGGTGCAGTAAATGTTGCCCTCCCGGTAGCCGGAATTTCAATCCACGCTCCCCTTGCGGGGAGCGACAGTCCTGTGACCCCGGCGGCGGCGTACATGGTAATTTCAATCCACGCTCCCCTTGCGGGGAGCGACCATCAAAGGCGGAGGGCGGGGACTGAGATACACCATTTCAATCCACGCTCCCCTTGCGGGGAGCGACGGATGAAAAATTCGGATTGCGTATCGTTCCGTGTATTTCAATCCACGCTCCCCTTGCGGGGAGCGACGATATTGATAACGGCGGCACGATTTACCAGCACGGATTTCAATCCACGCTCCCCTTGCGGGGAGCGACCAGTCCCGGCGTTCCGCGTCGTCCACATGGGCAACATTTCAATCCACGCTCCCCTTGCGGGGAGCGACCTCACTTCCTTGTTTCCTACAAAATTCCTACATTTTATTTCAATCCACGCTCCCCTTGCGGGGAGCGACGGTTAATGCCATCAAACAAAAGGGCACTCTGGATATTTCAATCCACGCTCCCCTTGCGGGGAGCGACGACAGATTGTTATGGATCTGGGAGATGCCTACAAATTTCAATCCACGCTCCCCTTGCGGGGAGCGACATGCGGCGGCCTTCCACCGTCGCAACCGCCGGAGATTTCAATCCACGCTCCCCTTGCGGGGAGCGACGACTCTGAATAGGACAATGGCTTACAACTGCAAGATTTCAATCCACGCTCCCCTTGCGGGGAGCGACTAACTGCATCCCCTTGCGCATTGCCTGCAAACCGATTTCAATCCACGCTCCCCTTGCGGGGAGCGACGACAGCAGCGAAATCTATAATCGTTTTCCGGTGATTTCAATCCACGCTCCCCTTGCGGGGAGCGACTTTGGTTCGGGGCCATCGTCAAGGAGCAGGGCGGATTTCAATCCACGCTCCCCTTGCGGGGAGCGACAAATGGATACATAAAACTTAAAAATTTTTTTTATATTTCAATCCACGCTCCCCTTGCGGGGAGCGACATCTGAGGGCAGACACCATGCCGGGAACGATGGTGATTTCAATCCACGCTCCCCTTGCGGGGAGCGACGCCAGCAGGTTAAAATATCAACGGTCCGAATACGGATTTCAATCCACGCTCCCCTTGCGGGGAGCGACCCTCCGTATCGGGGAAGCCCTTGCCCTCACGTGGATTTCAATCCACGCTCCCCTTGCGGGGAGCGACGATAACATATGACTATTACCGCTGAAGATTTAAAATTTCAATCCACGCTCCCCTTGCGGGGAGCGACGATCTATCCGGGCGGCTTCGGTCACCACCCGGGTATTTCAATCCACGCTCCCCTTGCGGGGAGCGACCGCCGAAAAGGACGCCTCGGTCACTGCCCCCAATTTCAATCCACGCTCCCCTTGCGGGGAGCGACGATGGACTGGACAACTACAGGACTTACTGTCGAATTTCAATCCACGCTCCCCTTGCGGGGAGCGACCAAGCTGGTCACAGTAAGGTAGGTGACCAGCCATATTTCAATCCACGCTCCCCTTGCGGGGAGCGACCTGTTCAAACGTGCACAGCCCGCGGTCTTCCGCGCATTTCAATCCACGCTCCCCTTGCGGGGAGCGACTCGGGGGTGATTCTTACTTCTACGGCCCTGGGGATTTCAATCCACGCTCCCCTTGCGGGGAGCGACCCCTTTATTTGGTCTGCCACATCATGCAGATAGTATTTCAATCCACGCTCCCCTTGCGGGGAGCGACTGTCAAACAAAAAAACACTGAATCCCTGCGGGATTCAACCTACAATTTTGCGAATCTCATAAAGCAAGTCCTTTGGAGCACGCAAAATCATTATTAAAACTTATGGGAGCTTTTGGTTCGCATAACCGGATTAATTTTCCAACTGGATTATATCCAGCCTTAATTCCAATATGGATAAGTGCCCATTGTCGCCTGCAAAATGCAAAGTGCCGAATTCCTGACAATAAGAGATATCTATTTTTATTATATGCCATTTTATCACGTATGGTGATGTGTCGATTTATGCTTTTACTTTTTCTTGCTCAACCATTTCCGTACAGTGTACCCCTGCCGGCCAAGCTGCGGTATCTACTATTACAGCATAATCTTCAAACGCGCGTGCAACTTTCTGGGCATCCTTCTTTTCTACCTGCACACAGTTAAACAGTTTATAGGCTTGTACATTACCCATCACAGAATCATGCTTGAATACATACAATTTCTGCACAGCCATATTGCCTCTGGCAGCAGAATGGTCATTTTCAAACAAATTGACCAAAGCGTCCCAAAGCAGCTTTAAGTCGGCTTCCGAAAAACCGGTAGATTTTTGTGCCAGGTTGGCAGAAATATAGCCATCTAGCCGATACAAACCCTAAGGATTACATGTAGATTTTCTTTGTTCTTTCCAGTTCTAAGTTTAAATCTATTGTAGCATAGACTATGTAGAAAAATACTCCCTCTTAAATTACATCTGCTTAACATTAAAAGAAAACCAAAATTTTGTCTATTACGTCAGGGTGATCCAAGTTTTGCAATACAAATCAGCTCAGTACTTCTACATTGGTCCTAGCTAGATGCATTTTGTTGGTTTGATGGGGTGTTGTATTCCCCTTATAAAAGCAATCTTTTCTTCACTTTGCAGAATCTAATCCACAGGTGCTTATTTACACTAGCAGCCAAGTGATTTATTAATATTATTATCTTATCATAAAGCATATACTATTTCCCCATCAGTTTTCCTGCATTTTTACTTAATGTTTCAGCTGCTGGGATTTGCTTAGCTTCAAACGGTATAGATTGAAAATGACTCTGCCCCTTTTTTGTCCATTAGCCTCTCAGCACCAGAATCCTAAATCTTTCTGTCTCTATACAGCCGCCAGAAAGGAGTGCTGCAGCAGCCCCACATTTCCTTCTAGCGGCTTCTTTTACCTCCGTTAGTACAAATTACTTAGGGTCCAGCTGCGACCGTTCAAACGCCTTTTAAGGGCACACCAGAACGTCAAAAAGGACATGGAAAATTTCCATGTCCTTAGGATATTTCTTGTAAATTTATTAAATACTTTTTTAGGTAAATAAAAAAGACGATACAGCGTTGCGCGTATATCGTCTTCTTTTGTGGTGGGCGATGACAGGATCGAACTGCCGACATTCTGCTTGTAAGGCAGACGCTCTCCCAGCTGAGCTAATCGCCCGTGATGGTGACCGGAGGGGGAATCGAACCCCCGATACCGCCGTGAAAGGGCGGTGTCTTAACCGCTTGACCATCCGGCCAAAAAAAAGTGGTGATCCGCCAGAGGATCGAACTCTGGACACCCTGATTAAGAGTCAGGTGCTCTACCAGCTGAGCTAGCGGACCACGTCCTGCAACCGGTTGTCTCAACCGATTACTTTGATATCTTACACGATTTCAAAGGATTTTGCAAGTACTTTTTTCAACTTTTTTGGTTTTTTCCCTATTTTTTTTCGTCCAGCCAGTGATGGGCCGCCTGGAGCACCTGCTGCACGGTCAAATCCCGCATACAGCGCATATCGTCGCAGTGGTGTTTCATGCCGTTCCGGCACCCGTCGCAGGGCGGGATGGCCCGGACGATGGTGGCCTTATCCGTATAGGGGCCGTACAGTTCCGGGTGGCTGGGGCCGTACATGGCCACAATGGGCACCTTTTGGCTGATGGCCACGTGCATGGGGCCGCTGTCGTTGGTGATGATCAGGCTGCACCGGCTCATAGCTGCGGCCAGGGCTCCCAGGGAGAATTTCCCCGTCGCCACCATGGGGCGGCTGTGCATAAAGGAAATGGCTTCCTGGACCATGGTTTCGTCCATGGGGCCGCCGAAGAATACCGTCCGGTACCCTTCCTGGGCCAGGGTATCCGCCACCTGGGCAAACCGTTCCGGTGCCCAGCGTTTGGTGACCACGGCGCTGCCGATGTTAAAGCCCACTACCTTTTCTTTCGGCTTCAGGTCCTGCTGGTCCCAAAACTCTGCCGCCCTGGCCTGCTGCTCCGGACCGGGGAAGACTTCCAGGCCGTTATGGACCAGGGGTTTCACCCCCAGCCGGGTCAGCACGTCCAGATACATATCTGCGGCGTGGAGGGTCCGGTTCAGCTTCAGATAGGGGTGAAAGAAGGGCCGGAACAAAAAGTGGGAGGCCCCCACCTTCACCGGCACCGACGCCATGGCATCAATAAAGGAGCACCGCTCGTTGGGGTGCAGGTTGATCAGGATATCGAAGTGGGCGGCCGAGATTTTTCTGCTCATGGCCCACAGGGCGGACAAATGGTCGTCCTTCCCTTTTTTGTCGATGGTCCAGACCTGGTCGATATTGGGGTTATGGTCCACCACTTCCCGCAGCTTCTGGTCCACCAGGTAGGTGATTTCCGCTCCGGGAGCGGCCTGCCGCAGGGCATGGAGGAAGGGCGTGGTCAGCACCAGGTCTCCCAGGTGCATCAGGAAGGTCACGATAATTTTTTTATTGGCGAGTTCCATGGTCTCCTCCCTTCAGCTTGTCTTCAAACAGGGCATACACCTGCTCCGGCGTAACGGCCGCCATGCATTCCCAATGATTGCACTGCTTTTTCAGGCAGCCGGCACAGGAAACCGGGCTGACCAGCACTGTGGCGTCCGGGTCCCCATAGGGGCCCGTCCGGTCCGGCCGGGTAGGTCCGTAGACTGCCACCAGTTTTTTTCCGTAGGCGGCAGCAATGTGCAGAGGCCCCGTATCCCCGCTCATGTAGAACAGGGCGCCCTTGATCAGGGCTCCCAGCTCCCGAAGGCCCGTACTGCCAATCAGATTGATGACCTTGGGGTTATAGCGGGTTTCTTCCTGGATCCGTTCTCCCAGGGCTGCATCTCCCTGGCCGCCGGCCAGCACCACCCAATAGCCGTGGTCCATAAACAGCTGGGCCAGCTTCCCGTAGGATTCCGCCGGCCAGCGTTTGGTGACCCAGCGGGCACCAGGCACCAGCACCACATAGGGCAGCTGGGTTTCCGCCCGGACACCGGCCCGGA
Source organism: Acidaminococcus sp. AM05-11 (assembly GCF_003472805.1). NCBI lineage: Bacteria > Bacillati > Bacillota > Negativicutes > Acidaminococcales > Acidaminococcaceae > Acidaminococcus > Acidaminococcus sp. AM05-11. The sequence goes on from NZ_QRMX01000013.1 coordinate 30,186, forward strand.
TCAGCCGGTTCCGCATCAGCAGGCATTCTTCCTTGAGTTCCGGCATGGGATAGCGGACCTGGTCCACCTTGGCTCCCAGGTACCGGGCTACGTCCAGGTACCGCTCAATCACGTGGTCGTGGGCATGGGGCCCGGTAATGGCCCGGGACACCAGGCCGCTGCCTTCGCGCATTTCGCAGTAGCCGATTTTTTCCGGGGCCCCGGTCAGGTATGCCATCACGGCGCTTTTAAACAGGCCCTGAAGGTCAATCACCAGGTCAAAATGCCTGGCCTGGAGCATGGCCCGGGTTTCCTTCAGGCACTGCCATTTGGCGTGCCAGCTCATACGGCCAAAAGCCGCCTTGTCAAAGTAGAGAATCTCGTCAATGACAGGCGGTTCTGGGATAAAGGCTCCGAACTGGGGGTGGACCAGCCAGGTAATCTTGGCCTCGGGGTACGCAGACCGCAGGGCCGCCGCAAAGGGCAGGGCATGGATTACGTCCCCCAGGGAGCTCATTTTGATGATCAAAATATTTTTATAGTCTTTAACAGTCACAGTGCACCTTCTGTCTGCGCAGCACCAGCCGGACAAAGGTCAGCAGATTTTTCCCGGTAAACCGGTAGCCGGGCACTCCCGCCGCCAGGGCCGCTTCCACATCGGAGGCCTTGTCCCCGATCAAAAAGGAGGCGTGCCGGTCAATGGGATGCTCTTCCATGGCCTGGAGCAGCATACCCGGTTCGGGCTTCCTACAGCCGCAGGCCACGGTCAGCTCCGGAATCACCCCTTTGGTGGGATGATGGGGACAGTGGTAGAAGCCGTCGATTTTCCCACCGGCCTTGGCCAGTTCCGCGTTCATATGGGCATGGAACTGGTCCATCTGCTCCTTGGTATAAAAGCCCCGGGCAATGCCGCTTTGGTTGGTCACCACGTAGATGGCGTACCCCAGGCTGCGGAGCAAGGCCACGGCTTCCCGTGCCCCCTCCACCCATTCCAGCTCTTCCGGCCGGTAGATATAGCCCTTGTCCACGTCCAGGACTCCGTCCCGGTCAAAGAACACTGCTTTTTCCAGTTCCGTACTCATGCCTTATAATACCCATCCGATTCTTCCAGCAGCTGGCAGTATTCCTTTACGGCAGTGTTGAAGTCCGTAAAGCCGCCATCGTAGCCGGCCGCCAAAAGGCGGGTGTCGTCGGCCTGGGTGTAGCTCTGGTATTTGCCCTTCAGGCCTTCGGGGAACGGAATGTATTCCAGCTCGCCGCTGCCGAAGAATTCCAGTACGGCATGGGCCATATCGTTAAAGGTATGGGCATGGCCCGTACCCAGGTTGTACACGCCCTTCAGTTCCGGATGCTGCCAGAAATAGAATAGCACCTTCACCACGTCTTTTACGTACACAAAGTCCCGGGTCTGCTCACCGGGGCCGTAGCCGTCGTAGCTGCCAAACAGCTTCACCTTGTGGTCCTGCTTCCATTCCAGGAACATTTGGCGTACCAGGGAAGCCATCTTGCCCTTGTGGTTTTCCTGAGGTCCGTACACGTTGAAATAACGGAAGCCGGCAATCTGGCTGTCCGCCTTGTCAAAGTAGCGACGGGCATAGTTGTCGAAGAACAGCTTGGAGAAGGCATACACGTTCAGGGCTTCTTCGCAGGCCGGTTCCTCCCGGAACCCGTTTTTGCCGCTGCCGTAGGTGGAAGCGGAAGAAGCGTACAGGAACTGGATTTTCCGGTCCAGGGCAAAGTGCATCAGGGTCTTGGTGTACTCAAAGTTGTTTTCCATCATGTATTTGCCGTTATATTCCATGGTATCGGAGCAGGCCCCTTCATGGAAAATCACGTCAATGGGCGTATGGTTGAATTCCCCTGCTTTGATTTTTTGCAGGAAATCGATTTTGTCCAGATAATCCATGACCTTCAGGCCCTGGATGTTCTTGAACTTCACCATGTTGGTCAGGTTGTCCACCACCAAGATGTCGTCCCGGCCCAGGTCGTTCAAGCCTTTTACAATGTTGCTGCCGATAAAGCCGGCACCGCCGGTCACAATAATCATATTTTACCCTCCTTCACCAGGGCGGCAATCTTGGCAATTACCCCCGTGGTGGAATAGCCTTCCTTAAAGGGAAGGATCCGGACCTGGCCGGCGTATTCCCGCCCGGCCACCTGTTCCGGTGTATAGTCGCCGCCTTTGACCAGAATGTCCGGCCGAATCCGGGCAATCAAGTTGGTAGGCGTATCTTCGCTGAAAAATACTACGGCATCCACGCAGGCAAGGGCTGCCAGAAGCCGAGCCCGGTCATTTTCCTTGTTGAGAGGCCGGGTTTCTCCCTTGAGCCGCTTCACCGAGTCGTCGGTGTTCACCCCTACAATCAGGTGACGGCCCAGCTGAGCGGCCTGCTCCAGGTACTGGACATGACCTGCATGGAGGATATCAAAGCACCCGTTGGTAAAGACCACGGTTTCCCCGGCGGTCTTCCAGGTCCGGGCCAGGCTTTCGATTTCGTCCCAGCTTAACGGCCGGTAATCCTGGCCTTCCCGTTCTTCACAGGCAAGGACTTCCTTCAGCAGCTCTTCCCGGTGCACCGGATAGGTGCCCACCTTGGATACCACAATGCCGGCTGCCTTGTTGGACAGGTTCAGGGCTTCTGCCAGAGGCAGCTTACCCGCCGCTGCAGCCAGCAGCACCGCCGCCACCGTATCCCCGGCCCCAGACACATCAAACACGTCCCGGGCCGTAGCGGCTTCGGTAATCACTTCGTTTTTATTGATCAGGGACACGCCCTTTTCCGAGCGGGTCACCACCACATTGCTGATTTGGAACTGGTCCCGGGCCTTGGCGGCCAGCCGGACCAGGGGTTCTGTTTCGTTGGGCACCACTTCCCCGGCAGCTTCGCACATTTCCTTTACGTTGGGGGTAATGAAGTCGCAGCCGGTGTACTTATGCCAGTCGGAGCCTTTGGGGTCCACCAGCACGGGCACCTGGAACACATGGGCCGTATCGATGACCTGGCGGCAGAAATGGTCGGAGCACACGCCCTTGGCGTAGTCGGAGAGAATCACCCCGTTCAGGCCTTCCTGGAGCTTCTGGGTCAGCCATTCCAGCAGCAGCCGCTCCTCTTCCGGCACCAGGTCTCCGGGCTCCTCAAAGTCCAGCCGCAGCATCTGCTGCCGGGCTCCGATGATCCGCAGTTTGGTAATAGTTTTCCGTTCCGGCATGGGCAAAAGCCCGCCGTAGTCGATGCCCGCCTGAGCCAGCTTCTTCTCCAGCTCTTTCCGGTGGCTGTCGGCGCCGGTGACCCCGGCCATATAGACCTGGACCCCCAGGCCCGCCAGGTTGGCGGCCACGTTGCCGGCGCCCCCCAAAACGGCTTCCATTTTCCGCACCCGGTTCACGGGCACGGGCGCTTCCGGGGAAATGCGCTTCACTTCTCCATAAATATATTGGTCCAGCATCACATCGCCCAAAACGGCGATTTTCAGTTTCTGGATATCTTCAGTCAAAAATTGGGTGCTTTGGGTATTACGCATAACTTTCCACCAGCTCACAGAGAATATGGCCCATGATTTCATGGATTTCCTGGCCCCGGGCGGTGTTTTCCGCAGGCACATTCAGGAGCACGTCGCAGAGCTCCGCCATCTTGCCCCCGTCCTTGCAGGTAAAGCCAATGACCTTCATGTGCTTTTCCCGGGCCTTGGCAATGGCCTCCAGCACATTCTTGCTGTTGCCGGAGGTGGAAATTCCCACCAGCACGTCCCCTTCCCGGCCCAGGCCTTCTACCTGCCGGGAAAAAATCTTGTCGTAGCCGTAATCGTTGCCCACCGCCGTCAAAATGGACGTATCCGTAGTGAGCGCCAGGGCGGCCATCCCCGGCCGTTCCTTTTGGAAGCGGCCCACAATTTCCGCAGCCCAATGCTGGGCATCCGCAGCCGAACCGCCGTTGCCGCAGAACATCACTTTGCCGCCGGCAGCCAGGGCCATAGAAACCATCCCGGCTGCGTCTTCCAGGTTCCGGAGCAGGCGCTTGCTGCCCATGACCTTATGGACCAGTTTCTCATGTTCCAGGAAGCGGGCACTGATCAGTTCTTGTGCATTACCAACGGAAGAGGTCATATTTCACACTCCATTCATTGTCATTATTGTATTTCTTATCCCGGTATTCCAGTTCCAGCCGGAAGCAGCAGAAATCGTGGCTCCACCGGTAGATGTATTCGTAAATCTGGCTCTTGCCTTCATCGTAGCGGAGCAGCCAGGTCAGCCGGTCGTTGGGCCCCAACTGCTTGATGATGCCCCACTGGAGTTCCTTGGCCATATCCGGGTCGTTGTAGGCGAAGACGGAGCTGTGTTCCTTCTGATAGTAGTAGCCCAGCCAGGTGTTCCAGCCGCCGCTAAAGCTCTTGCCCAGGGTGGCAGAATACAGCATGGTCTTTTTGGTTTCGTCGTTGATGCTTTCTTTGACCCACTTGTGGCCCATGCCCAGGTTCAGGGACAGGGGATTAGCTTCATGGGTCAGGTAGATGGGATCGTGGGTCAGGAACACCCCGTATTCCGTATGCCAGCTTTCCTTCCAGTTGTCCTTCCACAGGCCATGGCTATAGTAGGCGGAATAGTTCAGCGGCCATTTGTCGTTGAATTTATGGCTCTTGTAGCCAATCAAGACGTCCCGTTTCTTTCGGATCCAGTTGTTGTCCGAGTCTTCCGTATGGCCGTCCTGGATGCGCACGTAGAAGTTCCGTTCGTCCTGAACGTCGTAGTACAGGGGCCGCCAGCCAATCTTGGAGTAGTACTTCAGTTCAGCGGTGGCCACGTTCTTGTCGCTGAGGGGAACGTTGAAATTGTAGCGGATTTCCGTGCCATGGTCCTTGGTGTAGCCGATATGGGGAATCAGGCTCTGGCCCTGGTCATCATCGCCAAAGCGGTTGATCCAGCGGTCCCGGGAATACACATGGACGCCTTTGATATACACCTTTACGTTATAGGCAATAATCTTGTCCTTGGGGTAGATGATGACCTTTTCGGCCTTTACATCTACGCAGGGCGGGTGCTTGACTGCCGGGCAGCGGGTGGTTTCCCCGCCATCGGTAAGTTCCACCCGGTCCGGGTACACTTCCCCGATGTTGGCCCGGTAGATATCCTTGCCGTTGGTGCCGGAAATATCCTTGATGGTACCGGTTTTGTCCAGGAAGTTGTAGTGGCCCCATTTGCCGTTGGTGACGCTGGTGCTGCCCCCGCTGGAGTTCACAATGCGGCCCCCGGTCAAGAGGTACACATCCCCGGTTTTGGAGTTGCCGGTGGCTTCCGTGGTATACAGTTTCTGGTTGCCCTGATACAGGCGCACGTTGCCGGTGGCCTTAAAATCCCCGCTTTCGGAGTTGTAGGTCACCTGATCCCCGTAGATGGTAATGGGCAGGGTGGATTCGCTGGCCACCTTTTCGCCCCGTTCTTCCCGTTCCTTTTGCTCCGTTACGGTTTCCTGGCCTGCCAGGGTTACTTTTTCCGTCTGGGCATCCGGCTGATCCTGCAGGCGGCGGGAACGTTCCTGCACTGCGGCGCTTGCCTGAACGTCATCGATGGTCTGCTGGGGCTGGTAGCCGGGGCCGTCCTTGGAACTGAGCTTGCCCCCGTCGTAGCCATAATCCATAATGGCTGCCGATGCCATACCGGGCAGTGCCAATGCCATTGTAATGCCTAAGGCCAATGCCTTTTTCTTCATAAGTTAGGTACCTCCGCCGGATTGTAGATTTCTGTACTGCTTTATGCCCACTTTTCCCAGTCCTCCCCGGACCGGAAAAAAGTCATATTCCCTTATATTATAACACAAAAAGGTCTTTCTCTTTCCTACTTTATGGAAAGAGAAAGACCTTTACCAAATGCCTTGTACAAAGTGCCTTACAGGGTTGCCGGGGTATAGGCACTGCCGTCGTCCGTGTCAGTGCCGGTTTGGCTGGCAGCTTCCTGCTTCCGGGCAGCAGCCAAAGCGGCTTCCGTTTCAGCGTCGGCCTTGTCGCCGGTGCCGCTGGTATTTACGGAACCGATTTGAACATCTTCCATGGGTTCATCCAGGGAAGCATCCTGGCTAGGAGCCGGAGTTTGAGCCGGAGTCTGGGCTGTTGCCGCAGTAGTGGTGCTGGCAGCCGGGGCCGTAGCAGCAGGCTGGGTTTCAGCAGCGGGTTCTGCAGCCGGTTCTGCGGCTGGTTCAGCGGCTGGTTCAGCAGCCGGTTCCGTTTGGGCTTCTGCCTTAGCAGCCGGCTGGGCAGCCGTACCCGGTTTTACCAGGGTGCTGGTAGCTTCCGGATTTTCCGCAGCGGTGGTCAGCTGCTGGCCACTGGCCGTATTGCCGGCCAAAATCACGCCATTAATGGTGGTGTCCTGTTCTACCTGGACGTAGGTATTGGAACCCGCAGGAATGGTCACGGAGGAACCCTTCACAAAAGCGCCGCCTACAATGCCCACCGGTCCAAAGAGGACCATGCCTCCAATAGAAGCACCGGCTGCACCGGCTGCGGTTTTGGCCTGCTGTTTGGCCAGATCACCGACCGTAACGGGAACGGCTTCCCCGTTAACGGCTACCACATGGGAGAAGTCCAGGTCAATCCGGGCATCCCGGCCAAAAATCCGGGGCTGCACCACTTTTTGGATTTTGCCCACACCTTTGGCGCCTTTGGGCAATACCAGGGCTTCGCCCACGTACACGTTGTCGTCCACCACAAAGTCCACAGCATCGCCGGCCTGGGCCGTTTTGCTGCTGATGTCGCTCATGAATTTCACTTTAATCAGGGAATCCTTGGGCAGTACCACAGGGCTGGAAGTCAGGCTTCCAGAGGGGAAAGCGGCCTTGGTCAGGCGGGCTACCCGGCTAAGCACCGTATCCTGGGGGTACTGGGTGCCAAAAATACTGGTTTCCAGATTGCCAATCCGGTTGATGGCACCTTCCGTGCCCATCCGGTCAGAGAACTGCCATTCAATGACGTTCAGTACGGCGGCCAGGGAAAGCTGCCCATTGTTGGGGTCCCCTTCCACCCGGTTGTACAGCCGGTCCACCCGGCTCATGACGGAACCGCTGGTTTCCTGACCGTACAGTTCCTTTTCCAATTTATCCACACGGGAAACCAAAGAGCCGGTTTGTTCCGCTCCGTCCATAAAGGTTTCCACTTGCTCCAGTTTGCCCGAGACGGTGTTCGCGGTCTCAAGATCTGCGGCCATAGCCGGGGCCAGGCAGGTCAGGCAAAGGAGTGCCGTTACAACAAGACTGATTACTTTTTTCAATCCAGACACCTCCGTGGGGTAATAGTACTTCTGCAATACACTTTATTTTACCATAAATCAGAGCTTTTCGATAGTCTGGGGCGCCAGCCAGGGCTTTAGCTGCTCCGCCATCGTCACTTCCATGGCGTCCAGCATTTCATAACGCCGCCGGTGGTTGGCCCGCTTGGAGGGCTTCAGCTCCGACAGATCCCGGCGCACTTCCTCCAGGGGAATCCGGTAGAACCGGCGATCGCCGCTGGGGCTGCCGCCGCACTCTGCCCAGAAGTCCCCAAAGTTGGTTTTCAGCTTCCGGTCCATGCGCACGTGGTTCATGGCGTAGTAGCCCTGGTTGGTCACGGCGTAGATTTCCTGGCAGTGCCACAGCTTGGCCAGGGTCCGCAGCCCATAGAAAATCAGGTTCTTGGTCCGGTAGCCAAAGTACTTCTTGGTCATGGCCTTGACCGCATCGTTGCCCAGGCTGGTGCCCTGAAGGGCCCCTACAAAGGCGCAGGTTTTGCCCCCAGCCGGGTCCGGTCCCAGCCAGAACATAATCTGGTAGAAATCCACCCCGCCCCAATGGAGCACCAGGGACAGGCAGCCTTCCTTCCGCTGGCCTGGGTGGAACAGCAGGTCCAGGGTCAGGGGTTCCTCCTGGAAGGTATCCTGCCACAGGGTAATTTTCCCGTGGTCGGTGTAGATTTTGGTCAACAGTTCCGGTTTGCCGATTTGCTGGAGGGCCAGGATATGGTGGCGGATGAGCGCCGCCCGTTCCGTAAACGTGGCCCCCTTATAGAAAAAGGCCCGGGTTGCCTGTTCCAGCAGACAGGGCATGCCGGCAAAGACTTTTTCCCGCACCGGGTCACTATGGAAGAAGTGCTGGAGCGCGGTAATTTCTCCGCTGTGCCCCAGGCAGCGTAGCAGGAAAACCCAGTAGCGCTTCCGCTCTTTCAGGTGAACACAGTTGTAGCAGGCATGGCCCACAGTTTTTAGTTCATTCCAATCCATTAAAACACCTTTCTTTCAGTAAAAAAGGGCGGCCATTGCTGACCGCCCCCTTGCTGCGCTTAGTTGTTTTTCAAGGCCTTTTTCAGTTCTCTCCGGCACAGTTTGCCGAATTCCTTGTGAGGCCAATCAGAACGCGGGCTGATGGCGCCGGATTCCATTTCCTGGGTGTAGGACCAATGGTCATCCTTGAACTTGCCTGTCTTGTTGTTCAGGGTAGCAAAACGGCCTTCGAAATCCAGGTCCGTTACCGGTTCCCGGCGGAAGGACTGTTCCGTTACGTCAAATTTGTCCACGGCCATGACGATAACCACATCGGCACCGCTGGCTTCAGCTACGGCCTGAAGGCCGGCTTTGGTGAACAGGTTGTCCTGCTGCTGCAGGGCGACTTTCCGTACCACATCGCTGTCTACCATGTCGTAGGCAGGATACTGGAACAGTTTGGCCAATTCGTTGCTGAATACAATGGGTTTCATGCCCTGGTTGTCTTCTACATCTTCACCGATCATCAAGGGTACCACGGCCAATTTCAGGGATTGAACCTTGGGGGTGGTATCTTCTGCTGCCTGGCCTTTGTCCGCCGTTTGTGCGGTATTTTCCGCAGCGGGTTTAGCCGGAGTAAAGGTAAATGTTGCCGCATCCGCTTTGCCTACCGGTAAGGACAGTACAAAACCGAAGCATACGGCAGCCAAAACTTGCCACAATTTTTTCATGTGATGGAACCTCCTAGTTGTGATTTCTCTTATTTTAGCATAACAAAAGGTGCTTGGCTAGATTTCTTCGCAATAGTCAGAGGCCACCCAGCCGATTTCGCCGTTGTCCCGTCTGACCTTGGTCCAGTTGATGCCGCCGCCTTCCTGGGCATCCAGGATGATGACCACTTCATCCTTTTCGAAATAATCCAGGACGTCCCCGTTTTCACTGGGGTCCCCTCTCATCCGCACTTCTGTGCCGGTAATCCGGCCTTTCCGGTCGGCAGCAAAGGTGGCAGAAGGTACGGTTCCGGTATCCGCAACCCGGCAGTATTCCCCGGCAACCCAGCCGGTAACGCCGTTTTTCCGGGTAACCTGGTACCATTTCCGGCCGCCCCGTACATCACTTTGCAGTACGGTCACCGCTTCGCCGTCTTCAAAATAGCCCAGAATATCCGTGTTGGTACCTGCGCCGCTGCGCATCCGGACTTCCGTGCCAATAATGGTTCCAGGAGCCGCTGCGTCCACCCGTTCCATGGGGAACGTGAGACCCAGGGCACAGCACAGGGCTGCCAAAATTCTTCCAACTTTATTCATGGTGGTCTCGTCACCTCTCTTTGGTTTATGGCTAGACTATATAGTCTGATTGTAACACAGCCAGCCCGCTTTGGCTAGTTTTGTTGACAGTACTGGGCCGCTACCCAGCCAATAGAGCCGTCAGAGCGTTTCACCTTGTACCACTTCATACCGTCTCCGTCGCCCACTTCCATAATGGTGACTTCTTCGCCCTTGGTATAGTAGCCCAAGATGTCTGCAGAAGTGCTGGCGCCGCCCCGGATCCGCACGTCGGTACCGGTAATCACGGCCTTGGTGGAAGCGCTGGAGCTGGCAGCAGAGCCCGTATTTCCGGCAGAAACCTCCGGAATCTGGGCCCCTTCCGCAGGCTGGCAGTATTCAGAAGCAATGTAGCCATTGGTGCCGTCGCCCCGGGCCACCTGGTACCAGGTTAGGCCGCTGCCCTGGGCTTTGCCCTTGATGTACACCACTTCACCCTTGGTGAAGTAGCCCAGTACGTTGGCGTCCAGGCTGGCGCCCTCCCGGAACCGTACATCGGTGCCGGTGACGTAGCCCTGGTTGCCGGTAAGTACCGGTGCCTGGAAAGCAGGTTCAGCCGGAGCCGCAGGAGCCGGTGCCGGAGCAGGAGCTGCGGGCTGAGCTGCGGGCTTAGCCGCAGGCGCCGGGGTCTGGGCAGCCGGAGCTGGTTTCACTTCATCCAGGGCCGGTGCGGCCTTTACTGCCGTTCTGGCTGCACCGGCAGCGGTCTTGGCCGTTTCCTTGGCAGTGGTCTTAGCCGCAGCCACCGTAGTCTTGGCGGCCGCTTTCTTTTCTGCTGCAGCTTTTTCCGCAGCCGTTTTCTTGGCCGCCGCTTCTTTGGCAGCCTTTTCCGCAGCTGCTTTTTCTGCTGCGGCCTTCTTGGCAGCTTCCTTAGCGGCTTTCTCTGCCGCTGCCTTTTCGGCTGCGGCCTTTTCTTCAGCCGCTTTCTTGGTTGCCGCCGTTTCAGCCGCAGCCTGGCTGGCCGTCTTTTCCACGGTCTTTTCCGTGGCGGCAGCTGCGGTAACCGGAGCCGTCACCGACGGAGTGCCCGCAGGATTATCCGGCAGGGCTGCCGACAGGTTCACTTCGATTTCCCCTTCGTTCTTATCCAGCACGGAACCGGCATGGTAGACCCCGATAATGCTCCCATCCTGGTCCACATAGTACGTATCCGGCAGGGTCTTCTGCTTGGCCGGGTCCACGTCGTACAGGTACTGGAGGCTGTTTTCGGAACGGTTGGCCAGCTGCTGCTGGTTGTAGTAATAGCTGAGCTGCCGCTGGGCCCCGGTTTTCCGGTCAAAGGTCATACCCTGGGTTTCTTCCACGCCCATGTTGGGGGTCATGACCACCGTCAGGCTGATCAGATCCGGGTCGGATTTGTGCACATCGTAATGCACCTTGCCCCCGCCCAGGGTAGAGGCCTCGCTGACGTAGGACGCTACCTGGCTGCTCAGGGCGCTGTTGATTTTTTCATCGGCGGCACTGCTGCCCCCGGAAACCTCCGGGCATTCCACCGTTACCTGTTTCTCCGTCCGGGTAATGGTTTTTACCGGCAGGGACGCGGCCCAAATAGGGGTCGTAAAGCCCAGCACGGCACAGCTCAGCAGTACTGCACAGGTTTTCTTGAAACTGATTGGTTTTCCTATTTTTCTCCGTGTCATAATTATCCTTCCATTTCACACTTCTACTCGGCTGGCTTCTGGTCCAGATCCACCGGCTGCTCTGCAAAAAAGCTGCCTGCCTGGGTCAGTTCCACTTCCCGGCTGAGATTTTCCGTCAGCCAGGCTTCGGCTTCCAGTTTTTGGTCTTCCGGCAGGGTCACATGAATGTGCACGCTGCTGTCATATTCCACTTGGCCCACCGCAAACAGGGTCTGCCGGTACAGCTGGTTCAGCACCCGCCCGGCATCTTCCATGGACCAGTCAAACACATAATCTCCCATGGGAATCCTTTGGGCCAGTCCGGCTTCGTCCACCGCCTGGACCACGGCCTTCCCGTAGGTGCGGGTCAGTCCCCCGGCTCCCAGCTTGATGCCCCCGAAATACCGGGTCACCACCGCCGCCACATCGTACAGCTCCCGGCGCCGCAGCACCTCCAGCATGGGCGAACCGGCGGTACCGCTGGGCTCTCCATCATCGCTGGACCGTTCCACCCGGCCGTCCTGGCCTACAATATAGGCAGAACAGTTATGGGAAGCGTCCCAGTATTGCTTTTTCATTTGTTTCACAAAGGCCTGGGCTTCCTCCTCGGTTTCCACCCGCTGCAAATGGCAGAAAAACCGGGATTTTTCCACCACCAGTTCGCTGGTGACCGGCTTTTGAATGATGTATTTCCCCATAAGCTTTCCTTTCAAAAACTTGCAATGTATTCTTATATTATACGATATTCCTGGGTGAAATTTCCAGTGGCGTATTGGTGACATTGTTTTGGACAGGAAAAAAGGGCAGCTCCCCCAGGAACTGCCCTCGTTTTTTCTATTGCTTTTACCGGACGGTAGCCATTTCCGTCATCTGGTTCACCAGCGGATTGCCGCTGCCGCCCAACAGGTCCACCTGGCTGACCACCACCTGCATCACCCGGTTTTTCACCACCCCGCTGGCGGTGGGCTGGCCGTAGGAAGCCAGGGAATGGATCATGTAGGGCGTTCCCTGATAATTCCCCAGCACCAGCATTACGTGGTAGGGGGTAAACAAAATGGAACCCGGCGCTGCGCTGCCGATGACGGCCATTTTCTGGTCGTGGCTCAGCCCCCGGAGATTTCTGCCGCCCAGGGCTCTGGCCTGTTCGTCCCCATTCCGGGGCAGTTCAATGCCCACGGTCCGGTACACGTCCTGGGCCAGGGAGGAGCAGTCCACGCTGTTTTCCATGCCGCCCCAGCCGTAGGGAGCCCCCAGATGTTTAAAGGCCATGGTCACAATATTGTTGGCCGTATAGGGCAGATACCCCTGATGGAGATTGGGGCCGTAGGACGCCTTTACCGGGTCAATCTGGAGATAGCCTTTGGCGTCCCGGGTGGGCAGCAGCAATTTGCCGCCCTGGGTGGGAATCACAGCCCCCATTTGGTACAGCTGGGGCTTGCTCCCCGCCGTCAGGCTCAGCAGCCGTCCCGTTACCACGGCAGGAGCCGCCGGCTGGGCGTAGGTCTGCCAGGTTTTGGCGTCCGTAACTGCCACCTTGTTGGTGGGCACCCAGCCCCGGTAGTGGGGGGTCCGGACAAAAATAAAGTTGCCCTGGGGATTGGTGTGGTAGATGCGCACCGGCGTAGCAGGGTCCACCGCCGTTTCCTGCCAGCTGTCAAAATGCCGGTCGGAAGGGTCGGAAAAAGCCCGACTCAGGGTGGGGAACGTTTTCAGGTCCACCCGGTCCACCAGCACCCCATACCGCACCTTGTTGCTGGGGCGGATATTGGCTTTGGCATCGCTTTTCAGCTTGCTGGCCGCAGCGCTGCCAAGAGGAGCTCCCTGGACGTACAGGTCGTCTTCCATGCCCAGGGCGTTCACGTATTGGGTCAGCTGGCTGCCGGAGATGGTATCCCCCAGGCCGGTAATGGTATCACCAAAAATGGTTTTCTCCATTTGCTGGTTCAGGGCCTTGATCCGGGCCGGGGAAGCTAGCACCGTATTGCCGCTTTGGGTGGTCCAGGCCGCAGGGGTACACAGGGCTGCCGGGGTGCCGGGCATGGAAGCCGCCAGGGCCACCTGGGCAGAAATACAAAGGGCGCCGGTGAAAACAGCCGCCCGGGAAAGCAGTTGGGAAAAATGCATGAATAAAACCTCCTTTTACAATCCTTTTTATTATACCCACTCCCCCGCCCTCCTGGCAAATAAACAGAAAGCAAAGCGGCGCAAAAAATGCGGGGCAGCCTGCGCCGTCCCGCATTCGTTCTGCTCTATTTCCAAAAGCCAGGCTTTCCTTAGAAATCTCCCAGCTCCCGTTTCCGTTCGCTGGCATCTACGCAGCAGGAAACCATAATGTCGCCGGTAATGTTCACCGTAGTCCGGGGCATATCCAGAATCCGGTCGATACCGGCAATCAGGGCACTGCCTTCCAGGGGCAGCCCAATGGCCGTCAGGATCATGGTCAGCATAATGTAGCCGGCCCCGGGCACCCCTGCCGTCCCAATGGACGCCAAGGTCCCGGTGATGATAATGGTCACGTACTGGGCGGTGGTCAGCTCCACCCCGTAGATCTGGGCCACAAACAGGGCGCAGACCCCCTGGTAGATGGCCGTGCCGTCCATGTTGATGGTAGCCCCCAGCGGCAGTACGAAACTGGAGATTTCCGGATTTACTCCCAGATTCTCGGCGCACTGCATACTGACAGGCAGGGTCCCGTTGGAGGAGCAGCCCGTAAAGGCCACCAGCTGGGCCGGCAGAATGGTTCTAAAGAAGGTACCCAGGGGCAGTTTGGTCAGGAGCTTGATCAGGCCCCCGTACACCACTGCTGCGTGCAGGGCGCAGCCCAGGTACACCGCCACAATCACCTTGGCCAAAGGCAGCAGCACGTCCGGTCCGTTGGCCGCCACCACCGGGCAGATCAGCCCGAAAACACCAATAGGAGCCAGCTGCATGATGTAGTGGACAATCTTGTAGCAGACTTCCGTAATGCCGTCCAGGGTCTTTAAAAGGGTGTCCGCCCGCTCCCCTACGGAAACGATGCCGATGCCGGTAAATACCGACAGGACGATAATTTGCAGCATATTGGCCTTCAGCATGGCATCAATGGGGTTGGTGGGAAAAATATCGATGATGACCTTCATCAGGGGCGGTGCCTGTTTGGCAGCCGCTTTCACCCCTTCTCCCGGCAGGCTGAGCCCGGCCCCAGGCTGGAAAATAATCCCCAGCATAATGCCCAGGCAGATGGCAAAGGCCGTGGTACCCAGGTACATGATCACCGTCTTGGCCCCAATCCGGCCAATTTTCTTGATGTCCCCCAGCCCGGCCACGCCCAGCACCAGAGAGGAGAATACCAGGGGCACAATGATCATCTTGATCATGTTCATAAAGATGGCGCCCAAAGGCGCAATCCAGGTGGTGGCAAAGGGCAGTCCACTCTGCCCCAGTCCCAGGCCAGCCGCCACGCCCAAAATCAGGCCCGCCAAAATCTTTGTTGTAAGTCCCATACAAATCCACCCCTTTCCAACTGAATAATGATTGCTTTACTATATTTCTATTTTAGCAAGTTCTTTTGTAACAAACAAGAAATATGTTACAACCTTTTTAATTGTTGGAAAAACCCAGGAGAAAATATAAAAAACGAGACAATTCCCGAAGAAATTGTCTCGCGTTGCGGCAGGCTGTTCAAGCTGCCTAAAATTAGAAGGTAACCACCATTTGGGACCACAGGGTGCGGGCGTGTTTGCCGTTTTCGTCCCCGCCTTTGCCTTTCAGGTCGTAGTAGTCCACTTCGGCTACAAGGTTCTTGGCCAGGGTCACATTACCGCCCACTTTCCAGCCTTTGAATCCGTAGGTGGGGAAAGCGTCCCAAGCGCCGTCCATGGTATGGGCGATAACCGTAGGAGCTGCCTGGTCGTAGTAGGTTGCCAGCAGGCCCCAGCTGCCCGGGGTATCGCTTTCTGCCCCGCCGTAGGTGATGTGGGCTACAAAGCCGTCATCATCAGCGTTTGCCTTGTCAATATCGTCGTTATTGCCCTTCAGGTACATACCGCCGAAGTTGACCTTGCCAGCGGTGTAATCAGCGCCGACGGTCCAGATTTCGTCGTCGGTGCCGTCCATGCCCATGGAGTGCACGTCCTTGGCTTTCAGATAGCTGCCGGCCAGGTGCAGGTTGCCCCAATCGCCACCCAGTTCGCCAAAGGCAAATTTGCCGGCGCCTTCTTCCAGGTTTTCATCTCCGTTCAGCTTGGTCCAGCTATAATCGCTGGCGCTGGCCATTTTGCCGTAAGCGCCGGTTACGTAGGCTTTGCCGAAGTTGTAGGTGGCTCTTACGCCATCCACTTGGGAATCGTAGATATTGCCGTCAGCCAGGAATTCATCGTAGCGGCCGGCTTTTACCTGCAAACCGCCCAAACGGCCTTCCAGGAAAGCTCTTTGGAAATCGGTGTCATCATCCCCGGATTCGTTTTTGCCACCGAAGTATTGATGATTTTCCAACATGGAAACATAATGCCAGTTGTCGTTGACTTCGCCGGTAAGCCAGATACGGGTACGCAGGTCGGATTCGGAGTTACCGCTGTCATCGCCTTTGAAAACAGCGCCGCTGTTGTTGGCATAGCTGATTTGGGCTTCCCCAGTAATCTGAACCATATCAGCATTCTTTTCCAGTTTAGCGACTCTAACTCCCAAATTATCCAGTTCATCAGCAAACTCGCTGACCAGTCTGTCGTCAGCGCCAATAGCGCCTTTGGCCAGAGCCTTGGCCACAATCTGGGCCATTTCATACCGGGTCATGGTGCGGTCGCCCTTGAAGCTGCCGTCGGGATAGCCATCCACAATACCGGCTGCCGCCAGTTTGGCTACAGCTCCGTAAGCCCAATGGCCTGCGGGAAGATCAGAAAAAGGATTGGCGGCAAAAGCCGTTGCGCTGACTCCCAGAGCCATGGCCAGAGCCATTACCAGTTGTTTGTTCATACTTGCTTCCTCCTTAGGACGCAGCAAAAGGTCCTTGGGCAAGAGTTTCCTTGTTTCCTCTGCGGGACTTTTCTGCGCTTTTTTAGATTAGCCTATACTAACTACTTTTGGCAATTCATTAGTATATATGAACTCGTGTGTAATTGCAACCCTTTTATGGCAAACTGGTGAATTTTTTTCATCAGTTACAAAAAAAGCACCCCTGCCCCATCTCGTACAGATGGAGCAGCGGCGCTGCAATACTGCTTGGAAACGCTTATTTGCCTTCTTCCAGGGCATCTTTCAGGGTATGCCAGGCCAGAACAGCGCATTTTACCCTGGCAGGCATATTGGAGATGTTCTTCAAAGAAATGGCATCTTCCAAATCCTCCAGCTTGTCGTCATCGGTTTCTTCCCGCTTGATCATGGCCAGGAACAGGTCAATCAGGCGCAGGGCTTCCTTGACGCTTTTGCCTTTGATCAGGTCGATCATCATGTCGGCAGAAGCCTGGCTGATGGCACAGCCATGGCCCGTGTAGGCGGCGTTCTTCACAATGCCGTTTTCAATGTCGGCCTGGAGGGTAATGTCATCGCCGCAGCTGGGGTTATGCCCATGTTCTTGCAGGGTATGGGGATTCAGTTCATGCTTATTGCTTTGGTTTTGGTTGTGTTCCAAGATAATATCGGAATACAACTGATTCATATCCAATTCGTTATCCATAGTTTCACCTACTCAGTCCTTGAAGCCCATCTGCTTGCGCACCAGCGGCAGTTTGGACAGGAAGTAATCTACTTCTTCAATGGTATTGTAAATGTAGAAGCTGACCCGGTTGGACGCTTCACAGTGCAGATGTGCCCCCAGGGGCTGTGCACAGTGGTGGCCGCTGCGAATGGCAATGCCGTAGCTGTCCAGAATGGTGGCTGCATCGTGGGGATGGACGCCATCGATGGTAAAGGCAATGACCCCTACCTTTTCTTCCGGATTGCTGCTGCCGATCAGATGGATGAAGGGCAGCTTTTTCATGCCTTCCAGGCAGTGCTTGGTCAGTTCGTATTCGTGCTGTTCAATGGCGTCAAAGCCGATGTCTTCCAGGTAGTCAATGGCTGCATGGAGGGCAACAGCCCCTTCCACATTTTCCGTGCCGGCTTCAAATTTGAAGGGCAGTTCGTTGAAGGTGGTGGTCTGTTCCTGCACGTATTCAATCATGTCGCCGCCGCTGAGGAAGGGTTCCATATCGTTCAGCAGCGCTTCTTTCCCGTACAGCACGCCGGTGCCGGCAGAGCCCAGCATCTTGTGGCCGGAGAAGACGTAGAAGTCGCAGTCCCATTTCTGCACGTCGGATTTCATATGGGGTGCAGCCTGGGCACCGTCCAGAACTACCACAGCACCTACGCTGTGGGCCTTTTGAATGACCTTTTCAATGGGGCGCTTCATGCCGAGAACGTTGCTGACGGCGGCAAAGGCCACGATTTTGGTCTTGTCGTCAATCTTGGCCAGATCTTCGTCAGTGAAATGGCCCTCGTCGTCCAGGTACATATATTCCAGCTTGGCGCCGGTTACCCGGCAGACTCTCTGCCAGGGCACCAGGTTGGAATGGTGTTCGGAAATGGGGAGTACAATCTTGTCCCCTGCCTTCAGGTGGGTTTCCCCGTAGCTCCGAGCCACCAGGTTCAGGGCCTCGGTAGAGTTCCGAACGAAGATCACTTCCCGGCTGGATTTGGCATTGATAAAGCGGCGCACCGCTTCCCGGGCGTTATCGTACAGCTCGGAGGCTTCAATGCTCAGCACGTGGGCGCCCCGGTGGGGATTGCCGTTGTGATGCTCCAGCAGGTCCACCATGGCGTGGATCACCTGATAGGGTTTTTGGGTGGTAGCAGCATTGTCCAGATAGACAAGCTGATGGCCATTATGCATTTTAGTCAAGATTGGGAAATCTTTGCGTACATTTATCATTGCAATTTCCTTTCTGGTGGCAGAACTGCATTTTGGTCCGTACAGCCTGGAGCGCCTTGTTTTCCAGATCTTCATCGCCCAGCTGGTCGATAACCGGCCGGATGTTGGATTCTACGATAATCAATTGGGCACCGGCTTCGTTAAAGCCGCGGCTCATGAGATAGAACAGCATGTCCTTATCCAATTGGCCGGAGCTGGAAGCATGGTTGCCAACCACATCGTCTTCCTTGCACAGCAGCAGCGGCACGGAAATGGAGTGCACGCCCTTGTTCAGCAGCAGGCAGACATCGGATTCGTTGCCCACAGCCTTTTTGCCGCCCCGGAGGAAGTCGATGGTTCCCCGGAAGTACTTCTTGGAAGTCCCCATCAGGGCACCGGTGGTCAGAATGTCCGTATTGGTCTTGCAGCCCTTGGTGGGTACCCAGTAGGAGTAGTCAAACAGCTGGTCGTCGCTGCCCAGGTACATGGAAGCACTGGTAAAATCGGCTTCATCATAGTCCAGGTTGCTGCGCACGTAGATCAGGTTCTGCTTGCCGCCCACTTCGGAGCTGACGAATTTCACTTTGGCCCGGGTGCTTTCCTGGCTCAGGCGCTGGTCAATATGCCGCACCCCTTCCCCATGGATCTGCACCTTGCTGATGGTCACCTTGGCATCTTCTTCTGCCTCAATGTATTGCAGCAGGTTCACGTAGCCGCCTTCAGCATCGCCGTCAAACAATTCGAAGACGTGCAGTTCGCTGCCCTTTTGGGCGTCGATTTTCAGCTGGCCTACCAGCCGGGGATTTTCTTCCGTCACTTCATAATGGAGCCAAACGGAAACTTTTTCACCAGCAGGAACGGTAATGGAGCAGTTCACATTGCCCCCTGCCAGTGCTTCAGCCAGGGACTCCTTGCTGGAACCTTGGTAATCTCCCAGGTCCGGCAATTGGTTTCCGGCGTACGCTTTTACTTCTGCCTTACCTTCCTGGCGGGTGGACAGTTCCACCGGCTTTAAGGCTGCAGCCGGTTCAGCGTCCAGTTCCAGGTGGTTCACCTTCATCCAGCGGAATGTGGGACGAGGGAGTTCGTTGAAATATTCTTTTTGCATGGTCTCCCCTCCCTTACATGGAACCCTTGAGTTCCAGATTGATCAAGTTGTTCATTTCCACAGCGTATTCCAGCGGCAGGGCCTTGGATACAGGTTCTACGAAGCCCCGTACCAGCATGGCTCTGGCTTCATCTTCGCTGAGGCCGCGGCTCATCAGGTAGAAGATGGCTTCATCGGAAATACGGCCGATCTTGGCTTCATGGCCCAGATCCACGTTATCGTTTTTGATGACGATGGCCGGAATGGTATCGGATTGGGAAATTTCATCCAACATCAGGGATTCACAGCTGACGTTGGACTTGGAGCCTTCGGCCTTCTCGTTGATGACCACAGAGCCCCGGTAGATACAAACCCCGCCGTCCTTGGAAATGGACTTGGAGTTGATGTTGCTGGTGGTATGGGGTGCATTGTGGACCACCTTGGACCCGGTATCCAGGTACTGCCCCTTGCCGGCAAAGGTTACACCGGTAAATTCGCAGTGGGCCCCTTCCCCGTTGAGGATGCTCATGGGGTACAGGCAGGAGGTATGGGAACCAAAGGAACCGGTGACCCAGTTGATGGTGCCGTTCTTGCCCACGATGCAGCGCTTGGTGTTCATGTTGTACATATTCTTGGACCAGTTCTCAATGGTGGAATAGGTCAGGGTGGCGTCGTCGCCTACGAACAGTTCCACTGCACCGGCGTGGAGGTTGGCCACGTTGTACTTAGGAGCGGAGCAGCCTTCGATGAAGTGCACCTTGGCGCCCTTTTCCACAATAATCATGGTATGTTCGAACTGGCCGGCCCCAGGAGCGTTCAGACGGAAGTAGCTCTGCAGGGGGATGGACACGTCCACCCCGGCCGGTACGTACACAAAGGAACCGCCGGACCAAACAGCCCCGTGCAGAGCTGCAAACTTGTGGTCCGTAGGAGGAATCAGCTTCATGAAATGGGCCCGTACAATATCTTCGTACTGTTTCAGTGCCGTATCAAAGTCGGTGTAGACCACGCCTTGCTTTACCAGTTCATCCTGGATGCTGTGGTACACCACTTCGGAGTCGTACTGGGCGCCAACCCCTGCCAGAGAGGTCTTTTCTGCTTCGGGAATACCCAGCCGGTCAAAGGTATCTTTGATTTCGTCCGGCACATCGTTCCAGCTGGCTTTCATCTGGGTATTGGGCCGTACGTAGGTAATGATGTTGCTCATGTCCAGGCCGCTGATATCCGGTCCCCAGATGGGGTACGGAATCTGGTTGTAGATTTCCAGGGATTTCAGCCGGAAGTCCAGCATCCACTTGGGTTCCTGTTTCTTCTCAGAAATCTCCCGGACGATGTCGGGGGTCAGGCCAGCATCGGTGCGGTAGGAGTAATCAAAATCATTTCTAAAGTTATACATATTGCCCAGGTCGTCCAAGGAGTTGATCACTTTTTCCTGATCCAACTTGGCTTCCTCGGCCTTCTTTTCTTCAGTCATAGTTTTCACCGCCCATTATTTCTTATAAGCGTCATAGCCGTTGGCTTCGATTTCCTGAATCAGGGAAGCGTCACCGGTCTTGACGATGCGGCCGTTGATCAGCACGTGCACCACATCCGGGTGGAGTTTTTGCAGGATTTCGCTATGGTGGGTGATGATCAGCAGGGAGTTGGTTTCATTGTGGTACTGGTTCACTGCCTTGGATACAATCCGGACAGCGTCCACGTCCAGGCCGGAGTCGATTTCGTCCAGCATGGTCAGTTTGGGTTCCAGCATGCACATTTGCAGAATTTCGTTCTTTTTCCGTTCGCCGCCGGAGAAGCCATCGTTCACATAGCGTTCCGCGTAGGAACGGTCCATGGCCAGTTCGTCCATTTCCTTGTGCAGCTTCTTTCTAAAGGGCATGATCCGCTGCTTTTCACCGCTGATGGTGCTTTTGGCATTACGGATAAAGTTTTCTACGGAAATCCCCTGTACGGAGATAGGAGCCTGGAAAGCCATGAAAATGCCAGCCTTGGCTCTTTCGTTTACCGGTTCATGGGTAATTTCCTTGCCTTCAAAATAGATATGACCATCGGTAACCACATATTTGGGGTTGCCCATGACAGTATTGAATAACGTTGATTTGCCGGCGCCGTTGGAGCCCATAATGACATGGGTTTCGCCGGTATTGATGACCAAATCCAGGCCTTTCAGGATTTCTTTTCCTTCAACAGCCACCTTCAATCCTTCCACGCGCAATAGTTCACTCATTTTAATCTCTCCTACCCACAGGCCCTTCAATGCTCTGTGTTTCTGAATTTATACCACTTTCCTATAAAACGTTCTGCCCGCCTAGACGGCCAGCCCCTAACCTTTGGCTGGTACGGAAGGCAAACGAACCAATCGGCTTTGGAGGTGACTTTCTACTGTAACCGAAAAATATTCACCTCATTGCATTTCCTATTATAATCGATTTGTCCTTCACTTACAAGATATCCTACTCCAGTTGGGGGGAATTTTTTTTGTAAATTTTATAGCACTTTTGCCTAAGAAAAGAAATCTTCGTTTTTCTCCTGCTTTCCGGCACAAAAAAACAAGGCCGTGAATAGTCACAGCCTTGCCTGAAACGATTTGGGTGCTGCCTCAGCGCATAATCAGGTAAATGATGTATACGTTGATCATGGCAGCAATACCGGTCACCAGGGTGCCCATGGTTTGTGCCCGGTAGCCGTCTTCCACTTCCATGTCGCCAAAGTTGGTAACAACCCAGAAGTAGGAGTCGTTGGCGTGGGATACGGTCATGGCACCAGCGCCGATGGCAATTACCGTAATGGCAGCCAGGGTGGGAGTTGCCAGGCCCAGGGTTCCCATCAGCGGAGCCATAATGCCGGCGGTAGTGGTCAGAGCTACCGTGGAGGAGCCCTGTGCCGTCTTCAGGATGGCGGACAGAATGAAGGGGAAGAAAATGCCCAGGCTGGCCAGGGTGGTGGAATTCTGTTTAATAAAGTTCACCATGTCGGTGGAAGCAATGACCTTACCCAGTACGCCGCCGGCAGCGGTGATGAACAGGATGGGACCAACCACCTGCAAGGTTTCGTTGGTAATGTCATAGAAAGCCTGTTTCTTGTTTTCTACAGTACTTTGGAACAGCAGGATAATGCCCAGGATAACGCCTACGCTGATGGCGATGATGGGCGTACCCAGGAAGGTAACGATAGCAGGTTTGCTGCCTGCCATAGCCATGGCGGAAGAAATACCCATCAGGAGAATGGGCACTACAATGGGGGCGAAGCTCATGAAAGCGCTGGGCAGCTGGCCATAGCTCTTAATCAGTTCTTCGTAGCTTTGTTCCGCATCGGCGCCGCCTTCTTCGGTCATTTCCCGTTCTTCCTTGGTTTTTACCCGCTTGCCAATATAGTTGGAGTAGCAATAGGCAGCAATCATCGGCAGAATGGAAGCGCAGACGCCCATGATGATGATCAGCATCAGGTTGGGTTCCATGTTCATGCCGTCATAAATGGTGTTGGCTGCGGCAATGGGGCCCGGAGTAGGAGGAATGAAGCAGTGGGAAATGTACAGGCCCATGGACATGGCCACGGCGGTACCTACGCCGGAAGCATGGGTACGGCGTACCAGAGCCCGGCGGATGGGGTTCAGGATAACGAACCCGCTGTCGCAGAATACGGGGATGGAAACAATCCAGCCCATAATCAGCACGGCCAGGGAGGTATTGTTCTTACCCACCAGCTTGACCACGCAATCGGCCATCTTCAGGGCTGCGCCGGTCTTTTCCAGCAGGGAACCTACCAATGCACCCATGATGATAACAATACCGATGCTGGTGAACGTACCGGCGAACCCGGCGCTGACCACATCAGCGATACCCAGAACCTTACCTGTCTTTACCAAGGGAATTCCGCCTACCAGGCCGAAGATAACGGAAATGCCCAGGATTGCCAGGAACGGATGGATCTTGAATTTTGCAATGGCTGCGATCATAACGATAATAGCAATAACAAATGCGAAAATAAGAGGTAATCCAGTCACGTAAAACACGCTCCTTTTTTGTACGTTGATGAGAATCGGCCATTCTCATTGCGTGTAATAGTATACAATAATTCGGCAGAAATAGAAACAAAGAAAAATTCACACAATTTTTGCAATGGTCTTTTTCCAGTCCTGACGCCCCGGGCCTGCAATAACCCCCGGAAAACGCAGCAAAGACGCCTTCCCGCCAGGGGAAAGCGCCTTCTATAGGACTATTTCAATTCTCTGATCCAATCCGCATGGAACGGATGCACCGGCTGGGGCTGCTCCTTGGGATAGCCCACGGCCACCATGGCAAAAGGAGCTTCTTCCGGCGGCAGCTGGAGGATTTTAGCCACTGCTGCCATCCGCTCCGGGCGGGGGTACACCCCCAGCCAAACAGCGCCTAGCCCCTGCTGCACCGCGGCCAGCAGCAGATTCTCCACGGCAGCGCTGGTATCAACGGGAGCATACTCCGGCAGCTGGCAATCCTTGCGAAAAGCCGGCACCAGAATAACCGGAGCCTGGGCCGCAAACCCGGCAAAAGGGCTGGCTGCGGCCAAGCGCTCTTTCAGGTCCTGCCTGCGCACCACCGTAAAGCGCCAGGGCTGCTGATTGCAGGCAGACGGCGCGGCCATAGCAGCCCGGAGCAAAGCCGTTACCGCTTCTGCAGAAACAGGTTTAGCACTGTAACTTCTCACACTTCTGCGTTCCATAATCAAATCCATACCATTCCCACTCCTTATAGACGGCAAAAACGGTTTCCCCGGAGAGAAACCGTTGCAAATTGACTTAATTGCAAATATGGATGGCAAAACCGGCAAAATCTTGTTTCAAATAAACAAAGTTGATTTTCCCGTTCTCATCCCGGCGCATGCCTTCTTCGTAGAATTCAATGCCCTTGGCAGACAAATCCGCCATAGCAGCTTCCACATCATCAGTAGAGAGACCAATATGACCCTTGGTCCCCCATTTGGGATATTTCATCACTTCGAAAGCATTGCCTACAAATACCCGCAGGTCATTATCCGCACCCTTTTCCATATTGAACAGCGCGCACAGCACCTTCACCAACTGATTGGCTTCTTCCGCATTCTCACAGTTGATGCCCACGTGTTTCAGGCGATAGGAAATCGTTTTACTCATAGAAACTCCTCCTCGTATATAAACCGCTTTAGAAAGTATGTTTGTATTATACCCTATGGAGGCCAGGGATACCATAGAATACATCGGAAGCAAAAAATGATTTTCCCAAACAGCCGTCCTGCACAAAAGTTATTCCGTCAAATGGAAAGAAAAACCGCCGATTTCCCCTTCCAGGTACACCACACTGATCTTTCCATCTGCCCGCCGCCGAATGCTGTCCTGGTCAAAGGTCACCCCTTTGTCCGCCAAATCCGCCATAGCAGCCTCCACGTCCTCTGTCTGAAGGGCAATGTGGCCATGAGCGCCCCGTCCCGGCTCCTTGAACACTTCAAAAACGCTGCCCACAAAGATACGGGAAGCATTTTCAGAGCCCTTATGCAGATTGAATAGGCAGCACAAGAGCGGTACCAACTTACGGGCTTCCGCTTCGTTGGCACAGTTAATGCCAATATGCTTCAAACGATAGGTAATGGGTGTAGTCATGGGTCATATCCTCTTTCCTTGCTTGTAAAGCAGGCGATTATACGAATTTACCGGCTTCCGGACCGCAAATGGTAGAAAATCACATACAACAGCCCAAGAAGTAGGAAAGCAGGTGCAGTTCCAAACGGGATGAGGAACCGTACCTGCCTTCCAAGAAGTGGGAGAATCTATAGGTTAACTCCCTAAAAGAGAAAACCATCAGCGTACAAAAGGAACCCTGCTGTCCAGGCAATCCCTGGGCAGCACAGCAAAGATGTGGAGAAAACTAAGAAAAATATACTAACACTATTAGGTTCCCTTGGTGTACTAATCATAGCAAGAAAATAAACGTTTTCCAATTATACGAAAGTATATATTTTTCCCTTCAGGCCGGAAAAAAGGGGAATTTTCAAAAAAAAAAATTGGATTTCTTCCCACTGCTAAGATGAACCAGTAAAGAAAAGGAAGTCGGTTAGAAAAAGTGGGTTTTATGAGTCCGATTCTAAGAAGTTGAAATGCAGTAAAACTTGTGAGATAATAGCCCCATCTGCGCCTTTGGAATCCATATGCTAGGCGCATCTTCCCCGTTTCAGCTGTTCCACAGCTGAAACGGAGAAGACAAGTGGGCGGAGAAGGCAGCGACCGGTGGCCGAAAAAACTGATAGAGTTACAAAACTTCCTCAGCCAGCCTATGGGCTGACAGCCCCTGCACGCTTGCAGGGGCCGGTCTGAGGCCTATACTGGTCATGTGCTAAACGGGGTTCTGAGAAAAGGATAATGGTAGGTCAATAAATTTCCACATCCAACCCCATCTAGAACTTGACCAGCAGCGGCATAGAACGCTTCCTGCAAACGTGTAGGAAGTGGCGCCGCAAGGCGACGATAGAAGTTCATTATTTCACACCCGCAGCATCCCACTGGCCCGCACCTCCAGTTAATCACGGGCAGTACGTTTAACCGCCGCCCCCAGATAATCGACAACCCAGCCCCATCCCCGGGCTCTCCCCGGGAAGGTCTGGGTTATTGTTTTTCACATAAGAAAAGACCCGAGTGAATCATCACTCGGGTCTTGCCTAACCGGCAGCTTCCTATCCTCCCGGACCGTTTCCAGTCGAGTACTTTCGGCGTATGAAGGCTTAACTACTGTGTTCGGCATGGGAACAGGTGGATCCCTTC
>NZ_QRMX01000013.1:56054-58962 GCF_003472805.1 Acidaminococcus sp. AM05-11
TTCGGCATGGGAACAGGTGGATCCCTTCAGCCATAACCACCGGATTTTCAATTAGAAGGCATGAGCCTTCAAAACTTCATGAAGAGACGTTTTTTACTTCTTGGACTTGCGGTTTAAGTCAAGCCCTCGACATATTAGTACAGGTCAGCTGAACACATTGCTGTGCTTACACATCCTGCCTATCAACCTTGTGTTCTTCAAGGTGTCTTACCGGATTACTCCGTGAGAGATCTCATCTTAAGGATGGCTTCACGCTTAGATGCTTTCAGCGTTTATCCGTTCCAGACGTAGCTACCCAACTATACCCTTGGCAGGATAATTGGTACACCAGCGGTCTGTCCACTCCGGTCCTCTCGTACTAGGAGCAGCCCCCTTCAAATCTCTTACGCCCGCGATGGATAGGGACCGAACTGTCTCACGACGTTCTGAACCCAGCTCACGTACCACTTTAATGGGCGAACAGCCCAGCCCTTGGGACCGACTTCAGCCCCAGGATGTGATGAGCCGACATCGAGGTGCCAAACCTCCCCGTCGATATGGACTCTTGGGAGAGATTAGCCTGTTATCCCCAGGGTAGCTTTTATCCGTTGAGCGATGGCCCTTCCACTTGGATGCCACCGGATCACTAAGCCCTACTTTCGTACCTGCTCGCCGTGTTTGGCTCGCAGTCAAGCTCCCTTCTGCCTTTACACTCCGCGCGCGGTTTCCGTCCGCGCTGAGGGAACCTTTGGGCGCCTCCGTTACTCTTTAGGAGGCGACCGCCCCAGTCAAACTGCCCGCCTAACAATGTCCCGGCGATCGTTACTCGCTCGGTTAGAATCCCGATAGTTGAAGGGTGGTATCCCAACGGCGGCTCCGATAATCCCAAAGGACTACCATCTCTGCCTCCCACCTATCCTGTGCATCAAATATCAGAACCCAATATTAGGTTACAGTAAAGCTCCATGGGGTCTTTCTGTCCAGTCGCGGGTAACCTGCATCTTCACAGGTATTTCAATTTCACCGGGTCCCTCGTTGAGACAGTGCCCAAATCGTTACACCTTTCGTGCGGGTCGGAACTTACCCGACAAGGAATTTCGCTACCTTAGGACCGTTATAGTTACGGCCGCCGTTCACTGGGGCTTCAGTCGAATGCTTTGGGTCGAACCCGGACATCCTTCTTTAACCTTCCAGCACTGGGCAGGTGTCAGCACCTATACATCAGATTTCTCTTTCGCAGGCACCTGTGTTTCTGGTTAACAGTCGCTTGGGCCTCTTCTCTGCGACCATCCTAGGCTCCAGGAGCAAGTCCCTTCACCACGATGGCTACCCTTATCCCGAAGTTACGGGTACATTTTGCCGAGTTCCTTAACGAGGGTTCTCCCGCGCACCTTAGGATTCTCTCCCCGCATACCTGTGTCGGTTTACGGTACGGGCGGCAGCTTTCTCACTAGAAGCTTTTCTCGGCAGCGTAGGCTCAATCCCTTCGGGAACAAGTTCCCTCCGCGTCACACCTCAGCCTCAGTGTACGGATTTGCCTGTACACCAGCCTGCATGCTTGCACACGAACTACCAATCTCGTGCGGACCTGCCTTCCTGCGTCACTCCATTGTTCAAACGATTGCTGCCGGTACTGGAATATCAACCAGTTGTCCATCTCCTACGCTCTTTGCCTCGGATTAGGTCCCGACTTACCCTGAGACGACGATCGTTGCTCAGGAATCCTTATGCTTTCGGTGGAAAGGATTCTCACCTTTCTTTTCGCTACTCATGCCAACATTCTCACTTCCCACCAGTCCACCGTACCTTACAGTACGACTTCAACCCGATGGGAACGCTCCTCTACCACGCAAGCCTAAGCTTGCATCCATAGCTTCGGTTCCATACTTTAGCCCCGGGAATCTTCGGCGCAGGGCCTCTCGACCAGTGAGCTATTACGCACTCTTTAAATGGTGGCTGCTTCTGAGCCAACATCCTGGTTGTTTATGAGACCCCACATCCTTTTCCACTTAGTATGGCATTGGGGACCTTAGCTGATGGTCTGGGCTGTTTCCCTTTTGACAACGGGACTTATCTCTCGTAGTCTGACTCCCAAGCTCTGCAGCATAACCATTCGTAGTTTGACAGGGTTCGGTAACCATTACAGTCCCTATCCCGATCAGTGCTCTACCGCCTATGCTTACTGCTTGAGGCTAGCCCTAAAGCTATTTCGAGGAGAACCAGCTATCTCTGCGTTCGATTGGAATTTCACCGCTACCCACGATTCATCCGAAAGTTTTTCAACACTCACCGGTTCGGTCCTCCACACAATTTTACCTGTGCTTCAACCTGATCATGGGTAGATCACTACAGTTTCGGGTCTGCGAACACTAACTCATCGCCCTTTTCAGACTCGGTTTCCCTACGGCTCCGCATTTCCTGCTTAACCTCGCTAGTGCCCGCAACTCGTTGGCTCATTCTTCAATAGGCACGCCGTCGCTTGCGCTCCGACTGCTTGTAGACATACGGTTTCAGGTTCTCTTTCACTCCGCTCCCGCGGTTCTTTTCACCTTTCCCTCACGGTACTATGCGCTATCGGTCACTAAGTAGTGTTTAGCCTTGGAGGGTGGTCCCCCCGACTTCCCACAAAATTCCTCGTGCTTCGTGGTACTCTGGATACTCACCATCTCGCTCGTCCTTTAACCTACGCAGCTTTTATGCTCTGTGGCTTACCTTTCCAGGTAATTCGGCTAGGATAAACTTGAATTATGTGAGTCCGTAACCCCGGAAAGCCGAAGCTTCCCGGTTTAGGCTCTGCCCTCTTCGCTCGCCGCTACTGTGGGCATCTCGTTTGATTTCTCTTCCTCCGGCTACTTAGATGTTTCAGTTCACCGGGTTCCCTTCCCTAAGGATACCAGCCCATTACGGCTGGTGGGTTTCCCCATTCGGA
>NZ_QRMX01000014.1:0-57433 GCF_003472805.1 Acidaminococcus sp. AM05-11
TTAACTATATGCCAGTCTACTTTATTCATAGCATACCAGCTTGACGGAGGCATACTAGCCCACTGCTAGTCAACTAATGTCTGAACTATAGTGCTAGTATTGATAAACACTGGAAACCTTACGGGTACGAATGGCTCCTTCAAGCGTGAAGGAGCTGTCAGCCAGCATGGCTGACTGAGGAAGTTTAACTTTTTCACAGCCCCTTCCAATTTTCTATAGGGCTATTCCGCCCAAATTTCGCTTATAACCATTTTTGAGAGCACAGCTACACCTGCGTCTATGCCAAACAGTATTTCCCGTCCACAAGCGAATTTTATGCATTCAGAGCAGCTGTACTTCTGTACGCCTATTTCTTATCCTGCAATAGGCCCAGCAGATATTCCTTAAAGGCCGGACCCAAATCCTCCCGGCGCAGGGCAAATTCCACCGTAGCCTTCAGATACCCCAGTTTGTCCCCGGTATCGTACCGCTGACCCTGGAAATTGTAGGCATAGACAGCCTCGTTATGGGCCATGACCCGCAGGGCATCCGTCAGTTGGATTTCTCCTCCCTTCCCGGGCTGGGTCTGCTCCAGAATCTCAAACACATCCGGGGTAATCACGTAGCGGCCCAGGGCAGCAAAGCGGCTGGGTGCCTCCTCCACACTGGGTTTTTCCACCATATCCCGCACCTTCAGCAGGTTGGGGTCATCGGTGGCCAGCCCGTCAATGATGCCGTAGGAAGATACCTGTTCCGGCTGCACCGTCTGGCAGCCGATCACCGTACCTCCGGTCTTGTCGTACTGATCCATTAGCTGGCGCAGGGCCGGCTCCTTGTCCCCGGTATAGACAATATCATCTCCCAGGATAACCCCAAAGGGTTCGCCGTCAATAAAATCCTTGGCGCACAAAATGGCGTCCCCCAAGCCCCGCATATACTTTTGCCGCACGTAGTGGATCTTGATGTCGGAAATCTTCCGGATTTCCTTCAGCAGGTTCACCTTGCCGCTTTCGTACAAATGCTGCTCCAGTTCCGGGGAAGAATCGAAATGGTCTTCAATGGCCCGCTTGGCATGGCCGGAAATAATCAAGATCTGGTCAATGCCGCTGCTGCGGATTTCTTCCACAATGTACTGGATGGTGGGTTTATCCACAATGGGAAGCATTTCTTTGGGCATGGCCTTGGTTTCCGGTAAAAACCGGGTCCCGAAGCCTGCTGCCGGAATCACTGCCTTACGAATTTTCTGCATGCTGCTGCTCCTCTCCAAACTTTAGGCTGTCTGCTGCTTTACTCTTTCGCTGCCTTCTTGTTGAATTCCTGCATCAGGTCGCTGATTTCCGCCCCGGCCAGCCACTTTTCCACGGCGTCAGCAGCTGCTTTCACCGCTTCCTGGATTTTGGCCTTGTCTTCCCCCTGGAAAGGGTGAAGAACATGGGATATCACCGCCTGCTCCTGGTGCACCGGGTGGCCGATGCCCACCTTGATTCTGGGATAGGCCTGACTGCCGATGGCCCGTTCAATGGACTTCAGTCCATTGTGGCCCCCGGAAGACCCTTTCCGGCGAATCCGCAGGGTGCCCACCGGCAGGTCCATATCGTCCTGGACCACCAAAATGTCTTCCGGCGCAATATGGTAGAAATTAGCAAAATCCGCAACCGCAGCCCCGCTGCTGTTCATGTAGGTGGTGGGCTTGATGAGAAAGCATTTTTCCGGCATTCGCCGTTCCAGGTAAAAGGCGTTGTCCGCCTTCCGCCAGCCGCTTTGTTCCTTCCACCGGTCCGCCAGCACATCCGCGGTCATAAATCCGATGTTGTGCCGGGTCCCCTCATATTCCTTGCCGATATTGCCTAAGGCAACCACTAACTTCATATTTTCTAACTCCTCAATCATACTTTTCCCCTATTTCTTAGGGGCACTGACGAAAAGAAGGCTGCGCTTAGGCAGCCTTCTTTGATACTACTGTTAAATTTCAAACAATTGGCTGATGGACAACTGATTGTAGATGCGCAGAATGGTTTCTGCCAGAATCGGAGCCACGGACAGCACGGTGATTTTCGGATGCTTCTTGTTGGGAGGCAGCGGGATCGTGTTGGTCACAATCAGCTCTTTGATGCTGGATTGGGCAATCCGGCTGAGGGCAGGATCCGTCAGAATAGGATGGGTGCAGCAAGCATAAATTTCCTTGGCACCAAACTTCTTCAGGGCCTTGGCACCTTCGGTCAGAGAACCGGCGGTATCCACAATATCGTCAACCATGATGGCAATCTTGCCGTCTACGTTGCCGATCAGATTCATAACTTCAGCAACACCCGGTTCCGGGCGTCTCTTATCGATAATGGCAATCCCGCAATTCAGACGGGTTGCAATGTTCCGGGCACGGCTCACACCGCCCAGGTCGGGAGAAACCACAACCATTTCTTCCGGAGCAAAGTTTTTCTCTTTGATATAGTCGGCCAGAATCGGGCCGCCGGGCATATGATCCACGGGAATATCGAAGAAGCCCTGGATTTGGGCTGCGTGCAGATCGATGGTAACCAGCCGGGTAATCCCGGACACGGTCATCAGATCAGCCATCAGTTTTGCCGTAATCGGTTCACGGCCTCTGGCTTTTCTGTCCTGACGAGCATAGCCATAAAAAGGCACTACCGCCGTAATGTGTCTGGCGCTGGCTCTCTTGAAAGCGTCGCACATAATCAGCAGTTCCATGATGTTGTCATTTACGGCAGGTCCGCAAGTAGGTTGGATAACAAATACATCCTTGCCACGGACACTCTCATTGATCATGACCTGTACTTCACCATTGTTGAAACGGTTGATGACAGCGTCGCCTACCTGGGTTCCCAGATAAGCTGCGATTTCCCGCGCCAGATCAGGATTGGCGTTGCCGGAAAAGATTTTCATGTCTTCGCCTGTTTTATCACCCAACATACTTTTAATACCCCCACAGCTATATTCTTGTTAATACTCTTACAAAGTATACAACTCATTCAAGCATAAGACAACCGTTATTTTTTGCGATACTTCTCTGCCCAATCCGGAATGTTCACTTGTTTGCCCCGGGCAACCCCCAGTGCATTCTCCGGAACATCCTTGGTAATGGTAGAGCCAGCCGCAATATAGCTGCCTTTGCCGATGGTTACCGGCGCCACCAGATTGCTGTTGCAGCCCACAAAGGCATCGTCCTCAATGGTGGTGCGCTGTTTGATTTTTCCGTTGTAGTTGACGGTAATGCAGCCGCAGCCAATGTTGACCCCGCTGCCAATGTCACTGTCCCCAATATACTGGAGATGGGGCAATTTGGTGCCCACGCCAACGGTGGAATTTTTCACTTCCACAAAGTTGCCCATTTTCACCTTGTCGCCAATAACGGTATTGGGCCGCAGATGGTCGTAGGGTCCCATGGTAACGCCATTGCCTACCTGGCAGTCGTGGCCGTAGGTAAATTGGATATGGGTGCCATTTCCCACTTTTACATTGGTCAGCCGGACCTGGGGACCTACTTCACAGTCCTCCCCGATTTCCGTTTCCCCTTCCAGCCAGGTAAAGGGATACAGCACGGAGTCCCGGCCCACCCTTACGTCTTTTTCCACAAAGGTGCTGGCAGGGTCCATCACGGTCACCCCTTCGTCCATCAGCTTGTCCAGCAGCCGGGCGTTCATGACCTTTTGGGCCTGGGCCAGTTGCCGGCGGGAGTTGATGCCCATGACCATGTCAAAATCCTCGGTGCGGATACCAGCTACGGTTCTGCCCGCTTTCCGGCACAGGTCCAGGATATCTGTCAGGTAATATTCCCCCTGGGCGTTGTCGTTGGACAGATGGCCCAGCAGTTTAAACAACAGAGGCATTTCCGCGCAGTAGATTCCCGTATTGATTTCCTGGATTTTCCGCTGCTCCGGCGTGGCATCTTTTTCTTCCACAATGCCCGTTACCTGGCCCAGCTCATTCCGGAGAATGCGGCCGTAGCCAAAAGGCTCCGGAGCTATAGCCGTCAGCACGCTGACGCCTGCCCCGCTTGCCAGATGGGTCTCGTAGAACTTCTTCAGTTCTGCCCCTTCCAAAAGCGGCGTATCTCCGCAGAGAATCAGGGCTGTTCCCGGTTCCGTACCCAAAAGGTCCCTGGTCTGGAGCACGGCGTGCCCTGTACCCAGCTGCTCGGACTGGATAGCCACCCGGGCCCGGGTACCCAGAAAATCCGTCACCTTTTCGGAGCCAAAGCCCACAATCACTACCTTATCGTCCGCCCCTGCCTCATCTGCTGCTTCCAGCACGTGTTCCAGCATGGGTTTGCCGCATACCTGATGCAATACTTTCGGGAGCTTGGATTTCATCCGGGTTCCCTTGCCTGCTGCAAGAATAATCGCAGCCAATTCTGCCATAATTCCAGCCTCCTAGTTCTTCCTGTAGTTCTATTTGATTTCGATTTTATAGCCGGCTTGCCGCAAATGGCGCGCCACTTCCTGTACGTGTTCCTGATTCCGGGTCTCCACATCCATTTCCACCCGGGTTTCTCCCAAGGCAACGGACCGGTCGGCCCGGACATGGTTGATGTACAGGATATTTACCTGGAGTTTTTCCAGGTGGGTAATAAATTTTACCAGTTCCCCGGGACGGTCCGCCATCCAGGTGGTCAGCTTGATCCGGCGGCCTGTGCGGATCAGCCCCTTTTCAATAATCCGGGAAATGGTATTCACGTCAATATTGCCCCCGCTGATTACCGCGGCGGTCTTGTCAGAACCGGGTACGATATGGTGCAGAATGGCTGCCAGCGGCGTAGCTCCGGCACCTTCCACCACCATCTTGTCCCGTTCCAGCATTAGCAGCATAGCAGCTGCAATGTCTTCTTCCTTGACCAGCAGCATATCATCCACGTACTGGTTGATGACTTCCCAGGTCAGTTTTCCCGGCAGGCCCACGGCAATTCCGTCGGCAATGGTTTTGCTGGCTGGATGGCTTACCCAGTAGCCTTCTTTTTTGCTGAGATACATGGCCGGAGCCTGCTCCGTCTGTACCCCATAGACCTTGACCCTGGGATTGGTCTGCTTCACTGCAGCCGCAATCCCAGCCAGCAGGCCGCCGCCCCCTACAGGCACCACAATGCTGTCCAGCTCCGGATTTTGTTCCAGGATTTCCAGGCCAATGGTACCCTGGCCAGCCATCACGGCCGGATCATCATAAGGGTGGATAAAATATGCACCAGTTTCCTTTTGGATTTCCTGTGCCTTTCCCAGGGAAGCGTCGAAAGTTTTCCCATAAAGGACAACTTCTGCCCCATAGCCCTTGGTAGCTTCCACCTTGGCCAAAGGAGCCGCTTCCGGCATGACCACCGTGGATTTGCAGCCCGCCATGGTGCCGCCCAGGGCCACCCCTTGGGCATGGTTGCCGGCAGAGGCTGCAATAATGCCCCGGCTCTTTTGTTCTTCCGTCAGCGTCAAAATGCAGTTGGAGGCACCGCGTACCTTGAAGGACCCTGTCCGCTGAAGATTTTCCAATTTCAGATAAACCTCACGCCCCGCAATCTTACTGAAGGTATGGCTTCCCTCCAGGGGTGTTTTGTGAACCAGGTCTGCCAGTCTTTCCCGGGCAGCCTGAATGTCTTTCAAAGCAAGCAATTCAGTCATGACAGGATGCTCCTTGGTGATGTAATGTTTTTTTGTGTGGACCCTTGGGGTCCCGTAAGCAATGGTAAAAACTTGCGTCTTCTCCTTAGAACAGCTCCGGAACGATATCAATGACCTTGTTCTTTTCGTCCACGCTGCGCAGGGTCAGGAGGGAAGCATAATCCGTAACGGCCTTTTTGGCCGGTTCTTTGGAAGCGATGAACAGGAACGTACCCACTACCTCGGCTTCCACCTCGTCCGCCAGCTCCCGCAGACCGCTGGCCGTACCGCCGCCCCGCATAAAGTCATCGATGATCAGCACCTTGGCCTTAAAGGGCAGGGCTTTCCGGGGCAGGGACATGGACTGGATTTTTTTGGTAGAGCCGGACAGATAGCTGATGCTCACTGCCGGGCCTTCCGTAATCCGGGCTTCCTTCCGGGCCATGACCATGGGAATATTGAAGGCTCTGGCCGTACTAAGGGCCAGAGGAATCCCCTTGGCTTCCACAGTCATAATATATTCCGGCTTCAGGTCCAGGGACCGCTGCATAATGATTTCACCCAGCCGGGAAGCAATCTGGGGATTGAACAGCAGGTCATTCATATAAATCATGCCGCCGGGCAGTACCCGGCTGGGATCGTTGAGCTTTTCCGCCAGGTCGGCCAGAAATTTGTTGTTGGAATCAGTGGTGTGGTACGGGATAAAGCGCACTCCGCCGCTGGCCCCGGCCACCGTTTCAATGATGCCCAAATCGTAAGCGGACAGCCCGTTGCGCACGGTCTGCACGTCTTCACTCAAAGTCGATTTTGCTACCGTAAATTTTTCGCAGAAATAAGAGAAAGGATACAGCTGAAAAGGATGGTCCGTCAATTCCTTGGTCAGTGCCACAATGCGTTCCAAACGTTTGATTCTAGCCATTATTTAACCTCTTTCTTTTCATCTTCTCCAGAAGGCATCAGGTTCTGTTCCTCGATGACCTTCAAAAGGGTTCTTTCCGCGTTTTCCAGGTGGACCCGTACGGCCTTTTGGGACCGTTCCACATTCCGGCTGCCAATGGCCTCCATGATTTCCTTATGCTCCTCACCCATGGTTTCCAGTCTGCCGGGGTACGGCATGGACCGGCCGCGGATGGTGGTAATCTGCTCCCGCAGGTTGCTGACAATATTGATCAGCCGTTTGTTCCGGCTGGCCTTGTAGATTACGTCGTGGAAAGCCGTATCATTTTCGATAATCTTGGGGAAATCCCGGGAAGCAATGAGAGGCTCATCCAGTTTCAGCAGCCG
This sequence comes from Acidaminococcus sp. AM05-11, assembly GCF_003472805.1. Lineage (NCBI taxonomy): Bacteria > Bacillati > Bacillota > Negativicutes > Acidaminococcales > Acidaminococcaceae > Acidaminococcus > Acidaminococcus sp. AM05-11. Next base: position 6,861 of record NZ_QRMX01000014.1, read on the forward strand.
CTTCATTTCGGCAATTTCCTCGTCGTTGATCCGTTCCGCTGCCAGCCCTGCCGCCAATACGTCCAGGGCAATGCGGATTTCGTACACTTCATTGATATCCTTAATGGAAATATTGGCCACGTAGGCGCCCCGGCGGGGAATCATCACTACCAGACCTTCCAGTTCCATTTTGCGGATGGCTTCCCGCACGGGAGTCCGGCTGACCCCCATGTCCTTGGCCAGGTGCAGCTCCATCAGGCGCATGCCCGGGGGAAACTGCCCGCTGACAATGGCGTTGCGGATGTTTTCCACCACCACTTCCCGTAAGGGCTTGTAGTTATCCAAAGGAATCTGATTCAAATGCTGCACCATATCAATTAACCTCCTGTACAGTTCGTGCTGCTAATAATTCTGCGTCCGGGTATTGCCGGCGCAGCGCCTGGGCTGCCGTTTGGGCGGCTGCCCCGCTGGGAAAAATGCCAAATAAGGTGGGACCGCTGCCGCTCATCAGGACCTTCTCTGCCCCCTGGTCCTTTAGGGCCTGGGACATTTCCTGAAGCAGCGGGTATTTTCTTAGGGTAACAGCTTCCAGGTCGTTGCCCAGCTGCTCCAGCAGGGCTTTCCGGTCACCGGCCCTCAGGGCTGCCTCCAGCCCGTCAATATTCTGGGGCTGCCTGTGTTTTACCTTGTCGATTTCCTGGTAGACCCAGGCCGTGGAAACTGCCAGTTCCCTGGGCTTTAGGAGTACCAGCTGGAGCTCCGGTGCTGCTGGCAGCACCGTCATCAGCTCGCCCCGGCCCCGGGCCCTTTGGGTACCGCCCCGGATGCAGAAAGGCACATCACTGCCCACCTCTGCTCCCACGGTTTCCAGTTCTTCCAGGCTCAGGGGACTGCCGTAATACTTGTTGAGCAGCCGCAGTACCGCCGCAGCGTCCGTACTGCCTCCTGCCAGCCCTGCTGCCTGGAAAATCCGTTTCTGGCATTCCAGTTGGACCTTCAGGCTGCACCCCGTCTTTCTTTGGAAGGCCAGGGCCGCCTTCACCATCAGGTTCCGTTCATCGCAGGGAAGGGACGGATCGTCCGTCCGCATACCGAAACGTTCGGCTGTCTCCAGGGAAATGGTATCACACAGGGATATGCTTTGCATAATCATATCCACGGTGTGAAATCCATCCGCTCGTTTTTCTGTGACTTTTAATCCTAGGTTGATTTTCCCGTATGCTTCCTGCTTCATCGGCATCGCCCCTTTCCTGCGTATTTTGTATGCATATTCTCCTATTGTAGCCTGTTTAGCTCTTTGCCGCAAGAGATTTTATGAACGTTTTTGGAGATTTTTTTGCATATTGTTCTTCCTTTGAAATATTCTGTCTAGTTGATACGAAAAGTGCTACAATATATACAATTCAACTGAAGGAAAGCGGGGCGATTTTGTGACCACTACAAAAAAACGTAAGGCTGGAATGGCTGCAGGCAAGCTACTCTACAAGTACGGCATGACCACCCTTGGCTGTGTGCTCATGGCCGCCAGTATCAACTGTTTCTTTCTCCAGCACCATTTTCTCTCCGGAGGCCTGGCTGGGCTTTCCATGATTCTGTACTATCTGTTCCAATGGCCCGCCGGTACCACCAGCTTTCTTATGAATATCCCCCTGTTTTTCCTGGCCTACCGTTACATAGGGAAGCTCTTCTGCTTTGACAGTCTGGTAGGCAGCCTGATTTTCTCCGTGGTTCTGGACGGCACCTCTTTCCTCCAGTCCTTGGTCTATGTGGACGATCCCCTTCTCTCCTGTCTTGCCGGCGGCGTTATGGAAGGTCTGGGCTGCGCCCTGGTGTACCGGGCAGAAACCTCCACCGGAGGCATCGACATTCTGGGCTTTATGACCAAGAAATACTACAACATCAGCGTCAGCACCACCAACTTTATCTACAGCCTGTTCCTGATGGCCGTGGCCGTATTTTTCTTCGGCCTGGAACCGGTGCTCTATTCCACCGTCATCTTCTTCCTGGCCTTTAAGGCCACCAACTTCTTTATGCTGGGCTTTGACTACAAGAAGACGGTGCTGATTATCAGCAGCCAGTCCGACGCAATCGGCCAGCGGATTATGAGTGAGGTCAACCGGGGCATCACCATCCTCCACGGGGAAGGCGGCTACTCCCACGCGCCCCAGGATATTATTCTGGTGGTAGTAAAGCTCACCCAGCTGGCCCACCTGAACACCATCATCAAGGAAGTGGACCCCATGGCCTTTGTTACCGTACAGGATACCAACGATGTATTTGGCCGGGGCTTTACCGCCCCCAATGTGGAAGGTACCCTGCCTCCCGAATGGGCTGCCAAAAAAGCCCAGGCTGAGGCCCAAGAAGCCACCCACAAAGAAAATTAAACCAAACACCCCAAGAAGCTGTGAAAAATGATCTTTCATTTTTCACAGCTTCTTTTGTTTTATTGGCAAAGAACTTCCTTCGGCCAAGGGAAATTGCCCTACGCTCGGGCCTTTTCCCTGCTTTGCACCCACTTATGCCAAAAGTTCTTCCCCGCTTACCTTTCCAACCAGCAGGGTAAGATGCCTGGAGGTGCAGCTACACAAAGCACCGCCAAGGCCAGCCCTGGGGTCCTGCCGGGTAAACATTCCCTGACTGCTGGAAATCAGCCGTCCCTGGGCAGCCCATTTTTTTCCGCTGCTTTTGCTGCCCCCAAAGCCCCGCAGCACCAAGCAGTGACGGCGGACAAAGCCCAAATTCCGTTTTTCAGGCGTTTTATTGTATTGGTAAATCTCCCCCCCTACCATTTTTTAAAAAGCGTTCCTTACAAGCGAATTTCATCGCTTAGACAGGTGATTTTTTATAGAATGCCCGCCCTGTCAGCCAAATTTCCGCCGCAGCCCCCCTGTTTCCGATTTAGCCCGCTGACTCAAAACAAAAAAAGAAGAGCCTCCCCTGGTTTCCCAGGGAAAGCCCTTCTCGAAAGGAGCCTGATTCAATATCAGCCGAAGATATTGACGAAGGTCATGATGATACTGGAGTTTACAAAGTCGACGAACATGGCGCCTACCAGAGGTACACAGAAGAAGGCACGGGAAGCAGGACCATAGACAGCCGTAATGGCACTCATGTTAGCCATGGCGTTAGGCGTAGCGCCCATACCGAAACCGCAGACTGCGGATACTTCAACAGCTGCATCGTAGTCTCTGCCCATAACATTGAATACTACGAAGTAGGTGAAGAAAGCCATTACCACAACCTGAACGACTGCAATAGCGGTCAGTGCGCCAGCGATGTCGAACAGTTCCCAAATTCTCAGGCTCATCAGGGCCAGGGACAGGAAAATGTTCAGACCAACATCACCCACGGTACCAACTTCGGACATAGGAACGTTCAGACCGTCAACGTTATCGGCAATGTTCCGGATAACAGCGGCAACCAGCATGGAGCCGATGTACCCAGGGAACACCAGGCCAACACTGGTGAAACCTTTGGAAACGATGGTACCAATACCCATGGCAACCAGGATTTCGCCGGTAGCCAGCATGATTTTTTCGCCGGTCATAGGGATGACCACTTTTTCTTCCATGCTGTTGCTGCCTTCACCGTTAGGATCGGATTCGTTTTCCTTGCTTCTCAGGTTATGTTTTACCAGCAGTTTGTGGGCAATAGGACCACCCATCAAGGAACCGGAAATCAAACCGAAGGTAGCCATGGCAATAGCCACGGTGGTAGCTCTTTGCACGCCAATGCTTTCCAGGAAAGGACCAAAGGCACCGGAAGTACCATGGCCGCCAACCAGAGGAATGGAACCTGCGCACAGGCCCAGCAGAGGCTGCAGGCCAAAAGCAGAAGCCATGCCTACACCCACGATATCCTGTAAGGTAATCAGAACTGCGCAGATGATGGTCAAAATCAGTACGTCACGGCCGCCTTTTTTCAGCAACGCAACGCTGGCGGAGAAACCAACACTGGTGAAGAAGATGTTCATGAAGAAGCTCTGCTGCACCGTATCCAGTTTGATTGGCCCAACGCCGGATTGATGCAAGGCCAGGTTGACCAAGGCGAACAGGATACCGCCGATTACAGGGTTAGGAATACAATAGGTTTGCAAAAATTTGATATGGGCTTTCAGGTATTTCCCTAAATAATACAGTAGAATACCAACGGCCAAAGTTTGATAGGAATTCATTGCCAATGCCATTTGCTTTTCCCCCTAACAACTCATATTTTGTTTTGATTCACTTCTTTGCTACCAAGTCAATTAAAATTTCCTCAAGCCGCGACCAGGTCCGTCCCCCTTGACGAGAATCCGCCGCTGTCTGTGCTAAAGCGACCATGCATTTTTGTAAGGATTCAAGGCTAAAATTATTGCAATGGGCCATGGTCACCTTGACAGCGTACGGATGCATCTTCAATTGGGCGGTGATCGTTTCTTGGCGAGCACCTTTTTCCATCATTTCTTTTACCAAAAGCAATTTGCGGATACTGGAGACCAGCCGGAGCTGAATGGGAACAATCCCGCCGCTGCCGGCATTTTTTCTTTCTTCCGCCAGAAGGTCCAAAACCTTCGTCAGGTTCCGTTCCTCCACTGCGTTCCCTAAGGCAAAACCGGAAATTTCCGGTGCCTGCGAAAACATCTGCAGCACATCTTCGGCCTGCCAGATTTTTCTCTGCCCTGCGTAAAGGTTCACTTTGGCGATTTCCTGCTGCAACTGCAGCAGGGGTACAGTGTCAAAAGCAGAGACATAATCCAGGACCAGGTTCAGAGCCTCCGGACTAAACCGGGCTCCGTAGGAATTCGCCTGTTCCAGTAACCAGGGCCGCAATTGATATGCTTTGAGGGTGGGGCATTCTGCCAATACCACGGCTTTGCTCATGTTTTTGAAAAAGGCTGATCGCTTATCCAATTTCGGACACAAGCAAAGGACAAAAGTGTATGCGGGCACGTCGCTGAGCAGTTCCATGAACTGCTGCACTGCCGTCTGCCCTTTGTCAGTTTTCCCCCCGGTGCTTTTTTTCTTGCCTTTCTGCTCCCCAGCGCCATGCTTGGGCAGCAGCCACGGGTTTTCCACAAGCACAAAATTGATTCCCCCAAAGAAGGATTCCGTGTTGATGGCTTCCCGCAGTGCGTTGATTTCAAACTTGTCCTGGAATCTCCATACGGAAACTTCCTGACCCTCGGCATCTGCCTTCTCCTTCAGGAGTTTGCCTAAGGCAGCTTTGCCGGCTTTTTTGTAATAGTCCTCGTCCCCCCAGATAATTACTGCGTGGGGCAGGTCTGAAGTTTGCCGCAGGCTTTCCAGGAATTGATCCGCTGCTACATTCACGCTATCCACTCCTAGAAAAATTCTTGCTGCCAGCGGCAGCTAACCCATTCGGGCCCATTACCGTCAAAAATCACTTTGATGGCCCCCAGCTGATCCGTCCTGGCCACCGGTATCGCTAACCGGTGGAGTTTGTCCAGGGTTTCCTGGTGGGGATGCCCAAAGCGGTTTCTCCGTCCTGCGCTGATGACAGCCAAACGGGGATGGACCGCCTGCAAAAAAGCTTCTGCCGATGAAGTCCGGGATCCGTGGTGGGATACCTTCAGCACATCGCTTGCAATCGGAGCAGTGGCTGCGGACAATTCAATACTTACTGGCGCATCGCCGGTAAACAGAACACTGTCCGTGCCATGACTTACACGCACCACTGCAGAGCTTTCGTTTGCGTCGCCTCCTTCCCCTATTGTACTAGGTGCTTCTACAACATATATTATACATTGTTTTAACCTAATTGTTTGCTTTGTGCGTATTTTGGATACAATTTCGACAGATTTGAATTTTGTACCGATTCTGATTGCTTTTTCCACGTCCGAACTGGGCTTTTCCACTGGCAAAAAAAGCTTATGTATTTTTACCCACCGGGCCACACCAGCTAGTCCTCCTGCGTGGTCATGGTGCCCGTGGCTAAGGATGGCAACATCTATGTATTCAATTCCCAGATGCCGGAGCACGGGCACGATGATTCTCTCCCCAGTATCAAAATTTTTGGTCAATCCTCCCGTATCGATTAAAATTGTTTCTCTTTCCGGGGTTACCACCAAGGCGCAGTCTCCCTGGCCCACATCCAAAAAATATACGGAGAACGGCTGAGAACGCCAAGAATTATAAGCAAATAGGATGCAGAGAGAAATACCCGAACATAATACTGTATACAATCTTAATTTTTGCATTTTTTCGCGTTTTTTCCAAGGTCCAAAAATGGCAAAAAGAATGAGAAAATACAGGAGCATTCCTCCCCACAGTCCACTTCCAGTGGTCACTTGGGTCCCAGGCAAATTAGACAGAATTTTCCCTAAACCTAGGGAGAATCCTAATAGCTGCGCTGTTCCTGTCAGAATTACACGACCCAGCACCCCTCCGCCAAGGTTAAATAAAAGGGTTCCCAAAGCAGACCCAGCCATGCAAACAGAAAGCAGTGGAACCAAAATAATGTTAGCGATGACAGATACAAGTGATAGGAAATGAAAATGGGCAATGAGCAGCGGCAAGCTGAACACTTGGGCGCTGAGGGGAACTGAAAGTGCTTCACTCAGGGGAAGGTTTAAGTATTTATTTAAGCGTTCTGCCACGGGTTTCTGGAGCAGCATCAGGCCCAGGGCCGCCGTAAAAGAGAGCTGGAACCCGATATCCCAGATCCAAAAGGGATGCCAGGACAGCAGGAGGATGGCAGCAAGGCCCAGGAAAGCCGTTCCGTCCGCCCGCCGGTCCAGCACCTGCCCCAGGAGCACGCCCGCTCCCAAGAGGGCCGCCCGGCATACGGAGGGCCGCACCCCGCAGAGAATGGTGTAACTCAAAAGGAACCCCAGCCCCAAAACCACCACCGCCGGACGGGGCAGCCGCAGCTGCCTGCACAGGGTCAGCAGCAGCCCCAAAAACAGGGCCACGTGGCTGCCCGACACCGAGAGCAGGTGGCTGAGACCGCAGCGCTGGAACAGCCGCAGGGTGTCTGCCGCGATTGCCCGGCTGCCCCCCAGCAGCATCCCTTCCAGCAGCGCACTGTCCCCCGGCGCCATGGCCTCCCGCACCCCCTGGCGCAGCTTTTCCCCAAAGCCATAAATTTTCTCCTGCCAGTTTTCCTCCCGGCTGAGAAAAGTCAGGTCCTTCCCTTCTCCCTGGAGGCTGCCCCCCTGGCGGTTGGCCGCCGCCTGGACCTCCGGCCGGGGCTGCCCCGGATTGTAGAAGCCATCCGGGGGCTGGAATTTGCCCCTAACCTGGACCAGGCCTCCAAAAGAAGGCGGTCCCTGCCACTTTTTTAGGTATACCCGGACCCTTCCCCGGGACTCCGCCAGCTGAAAGGAAAGGGAGCCGTACTGTCCCTGGGAAAAGGAGCCCGGCACCGGCCGCCCGGTAAGGACCACCTGCCGGTCCGCCAAATGGGCCATTCTCTGGGCTGCCGGGACGGCCCTGCCTCCCAAAAGGCCTCCCGCCCCCAAAGCGGTTCCCAGATACAGCGCCAGCAGCAGCCGTTTCTGCCGGACCCGGGGTGACGCCAGCAGCGCCCCCAGGGCCAAAATTGCCGTTACAGCCGCCCAAACCGGCCAGGGCACCACCTGGTTTACCCCTGCCGCAATTCCCGCCGCAAACGCCAACGAAGCCAGCAGCATGGCGTTCATTTCACACCTCCAGCCGGTCCTGGAACTTGGCCAGGGTGCCCCTGCCGATGCCGGACACCTGCAGCAGGTCTTCCACCGACTGGAACGATGCCTTCTGCCGCTGGGCAATGATCCGCTGGGCCAGGGAAGGACCAATGCCCGGCAGGCTTTCCAGTTCCTCCGCCGTGGCCGTGTTTACGTTGACCTTTCCGCCCGTTAGGGCTGTGCCGGCAGCGGCGCCTGCGGCCGCCCCGGAACTGCTGCCGGAGCTGCTTTTTGCCAAGCTGCCCTTACTGCTGCTTTTCTTATTTTTGGTTCCCTTCTGAAAGGGTACATTCACCTGGCACCCGTCCTTGCACTTTTTGGCCAGGTTCACCCGGGTTTCATCAGCGTCTTCCGTCATTCCCCCGGCCTGAACAATGGCCTCCTGGTACCGGATGCCCGGCTTGACGTAGTACAGGCCCGGAGCCTGGACCGCACCGCTGACATACACGCAGATTTTCGCCGTTTCCCGCCGCTTCTGGGTTTCCGTCGCCTCCTGGCTTACCGGCAGGGTCCCCTGGTGCAGCTCCCTGGGCTGCTGTTCCCACAGGCCAAACCCCAGACAAGCCAAAATAATGCCGCCAATCACCAGCCATTTTTTCTTTTCCCATAAGTTCATAGGTACCTCCTTTATTGCAGCAAAAAGGGCAGGTCCCTTCCTGTCGTTTCGATAGGAAAGAATCTGCCCGGAGTTCGATGTGTACAGGATATGAGTAGGTAGTTTCTATATACAGTTTTGCCAGGCGTCTAGCGCAGCCTGCTTATTTCTTTACGACAATGTTTACCAGACGGCCGGGAACGGCAATTACCTTCACCACTTTGCCGGCGCCGATTTCGTTTTTGATTTCCCCATTGGCCAGGGCCAGTTTTTCCAGCTCTTCCTTGGTGATTTCAGCCGGCGTCATGATCCGCACCTTGGGTTTGCCGTTGATTTGGATCAGCACTTCCACCTCGGAGACCTTGATGGCTTCCGGATCGTAGCTGGGCCAGGGTTCCTTATGGATGCTCTGGGTGCTGTCAATGGCATCATGCCACAGTTCTTCCGTAATATGGGGCACGAAGGGAGCCATCACCAAGAGCAGCTTGGAAATGGTTTCGTAAATCAGGCCCGCATTGACGTTTTCTGCCTTTTCCTTGTAGGCGTACAGGGCATTCACCAGTTCCATCATGGTGCTGATGGCCGTATTGAAGTTGAACCGGGTGTCGATGTCCTCGGTAATCTTCTTGATGCTGGTGTGCAGAATGTGGCGCAGTTCCTGATCCTGTTCGTTCAGGTTCTGGGTATCGTAGCTGGTCACGTGCTGAGCCAGTTCATTTTTGAAGTGGTACACAATCCGCCATACCCGGTTCAGGAAGCGGAAGGAGCCTTCCACGCCCTGGTCACTCCATTCCAGTTCCCGTTCTACCGGAGCTGCGAACATGATGAACAGCCGGGCCGTATCGGCGCCGTACTTGCCTACGATTTCTTCCGGAGAAACCACGTTGCCGATGGATTTGCTCATCTTGGCCCCGTCTTTGATAACCATGCCCTGGGTCAGCAGGTTGGTGAAGGGTTCGTCCGCTTTCACAAGGCCTGCATCGTGGAGCACCTTCAGGAAGAAACGGGAGTACAGCAGATGGAGAATGGCGTGTTCAATGCCGCCAATGTATTGGTCCACGGGCATCCAGTGGTTGACCGCTTCCTCGCTGAAGGGAGCCTGGTCATTGTGGGGATCCGTGTAGCGCAGGTAGTACCAGGAAGAACACAGGAAGGTATCCATGGTGTCCAGTTCCCGTTTGGCAGGACCGCCGCATTTGGGGCAGGTGCAGTTGACGAATTCTTCGCTGGTTGCCAGCGGAGACTTGGCCCCGGCATCAAACTTCACATCGATGGGCAGCCGTACCGGCAGGTCCTTTTCGGGAACCAGCACTTCGCCGCAGTGAGGGCAGTAGACCACAGGAATCGGGCAGCCCCAATACCGCTGCCGGCTGATCAGCCAGTCTCTCAGACGGTAGTTCACCCGTCTCTTGCCCAGGCCCTTTTCTTCCATATAGTCGATGATGGCGCCAACAGCCTTGTGCATTTCCATGCCGGTGAAGGGACCGGAGTTGACCAGCACGCCGTCTTTTTCTTCGTAGGCGTCGGTCATTTCTTCCAGCTTCAGTTCCTTGTCCTTGGGCTGCAGGGTCAGGATTTTCTTGATGCCGTATTTGGTGGCAAACATCCAGTCACGATGGTCGCCGCTGGGCACGCCCATTACAGCGCCGGTGCCGTAGTCCACCAGTACGTAGTTGGTGATCCAGATCTGCACCTTTTCGCCAGTCAGCGGATGGATGCAGTCGTGACCCGTATACATACCCAGTTTTTCCGATTCACTGGAGGTTCTTTCAATATCGGAGGTATTGCGCACTTTGTCGCAGAAAGCTTCCAATTCAGCTTTCTTGGGGTTGTTTTCCAGCAGTTTGGCTACCAGCGGATGTTCCGGCGGAATAACCACAAAGGTAACCCCGTAGATGGTATCCGGCCGGGTGGTGTACACAGCCAGTTTGGTGCCCAGATCCGGGCAGTCAAAGGCAAATTCCAGACCTTCGCTGCGGCCAATCCAGTTGCGCTGCATGGTCTTTACCCGTTCGGGCCAGCCCGGCAGCTTATCCAGGTCCTCCAGCAGCCGTTCTGCGTAATCGGTAATCTTGAAGAACCATTGGGACAGGTTCTTCTTCTCTACCGGGTTGTCGCAGCGCCAGCATTTGCCGTCGATAACCTGTTCGTTGGCCAGTACCGTGTTGCAGTGGTCGCACCAGTTTACGGCAGCTTCCTTCTTTACAGCCAGGCCCCGTTTGTACATCAGTTCAAAGAACCACTGGGTCCATTTGTAGTAATCTTCCTTGCAGGTGGTCACTTCCCGGTCCCAATCGTAGGACAGACCCAGCTCTTTTTGCTGGCGGGTCATGTTGGCAATGTTTTCCATGGTCCACTTGGCAGGGGGAATGTGGTGTTTGATGGCTGCGTTTTCGGCAGGCATGCCAAAGGAATCCCAGCCCATGGGATGGAGAACATTAAAGCCCCGCATGGTGCGGAAGCGGGCTACCACGTCACCGATGGAATAGTTCCGGACATGGCCCATATGCAGATTGCCGGAAGGATAAGGGAACATTTCCAGCACATAATACTTGGGACGGGGATCATCATTATTGACCTTGTAGGTCTTGTGCTCGGCCCAATACTTTTGCCAGCGCGATTCAATCTCGTGCGGCTCGTACTTTTCGTTAAACATGCACATACCTCCTAGAGAAGAAAACCCAGCTGTACACCTTGCATAAGTCTCCGAAATTCAGTAACATATGAGTATTACAGTGGTTTTACCCATGTATAATAGATTTATTATATATTTCGTATGGGATAAAGTCAACGCAGGAAGGAGTGGTACAAATGGCTCTATACGCCATGGGAGATCTGCATTTTTCAGGAGAACCCCCTACAAAGCCCATGGAAGTCTTTGGAGACCAGTGGCTCCACCACCGCCAGAAAGTGCTGTCCAATTGGCAGGAAACCCTGACCGAGGACGACACCATGCTGCTGTGCGGGGATACTTCCTGGTCCATGGAACTGGAGGACGCCGTCCGCCGGGACCTGGGAGCCCTGGCCGCCCTGCCCGGGCAAATTGTAATTTTAAAGGGAAACCACGATTATTGGTGGACGTCCCTGAGCAAAATGCAAAAGGCCGTACCGGAGAAAATCCATTTTCTCCACAATACCTTTTACCAAAAGGGGGACGTGGCCGTCTGCGGCACCCGGGGCTGGAACCTGCCCTCCATGCCCCAGTTCGGGGAACACGACGAGCTGATCTACAACCGGGAAATCCAGCGGCTGGAGCGCTCCCTGGCCGGTGCCCGGGCAGCCGGAGCGGTGCATCTCATTGCCGCCCTCCACTACCCGCCCCTGTACAATCCCGAAGAAGTCTCCGGCTTTACGGAACTGTGCCGCAAGTACCAGGTGGAACAATGCATCTACGGCCACGTCCACGGAGACGCCGCCCATTTTCTCAACCTGTTCCAGGGCGTCCGGGACGGCACCCAGTACCGGCTGGTAGCCGCAGACTATATCGACTTTCGGCCTGTAAAGATTTTGTAGCCCCAAAGGAGGCACCTGAATTTGCATCAATACCTATTTTTCATTGGAAATTTCCCCATCCGTATGTACGGCATCATGCTGTGCATCGCCATTTTTATGGCCTCCTCCGTGGCGTATTTCCTGGCCTGGCGGGATGGCCGGGGCTGGGAACAGTACCTGCCGGACATCGGCATCTACGGCGGCTTCTGCGGCCTGGTTGGCGCCCGGCTCTGGGACGTCTTCTTCTTTGACTGGGCCTATTACAGCCACCACCTCAGCGAAATCCCCTTCGTCTGGCAGGGAGGCATGGCCATCCAGGGCGGCATCGTAGGCGGTGTTTTGGCTGGCGCCCTGTACTGCCGCTATCACAAGGTGAATTGGCTGGAAATGCTGGATATCATCTGCCCAGCGCTGTTCATCGGCCAGTCCATCGGCCGCATGGCCAACCTGCTAAACGGGGACGCCTTTGGCCACCCCACCGGCGGCAATTTCGGGCTGCTCTATCCGGAAGGCACCCTGGCCCACAGCACCTACGGCAATGCGCCTCTGTGGCCCGCTGAGGTCTGGGAAGGCCAGATTGACGTGATTCTCTTTGCCATCCTGCTGCTGTTCCAGACCACCCGTCCCAAAAAAGGCCAGCCCAGCTGCCTGTACGTGATGCTCTACTCCCTGCTCCGGTTCTTTTTGGAATTTCTCCGGGGAGATTACGTACGCCCCATGCTCTTTGGGCTGAAATCCGCCCAGGTCACCAGCCTGTTCTTCTTTTTGGCGGCCCTCGCCCTGTTTATCTGGGCCGGGACCCAAAAGCCCCCTGCCCCCCAGCCTGTGGAAATATCCCCGGAAGAAGCTGCCGGCACCAAAGCCAAGGGGAAGGGCAAAAACCGGAAATAAGCACTCTCAGGGATTGGGGCTAACCCCCTAAAACAAATGGACTAGGAAACGTGAAAGCCACGTTTTCCTAGTCCATTTTTGCTTAGGCATTTTCCCACTTCTTCAGTTCCGGCAGGTAATACTTTCTTGCTTCCACCACTAGCAGCGGAGGAATGCCAAAGAACGGTTCTCCAATAGCGCCTGCAATGGCCGCCAGGGTATCGCTGTCCCCGCCCAATGACACCGCATTGCGCAGCCCATCCTCAAAGGAGTCCGCGTCAAGAAACGAAACAATTCCCTGGGGCACCGAGTTGTCGCAGGAGGAATCTCCCCGGTAGCTGTCCCGGATGCCCTCCACCGTAAAATGCAGATTGTAGTACCGGCCGGCATAGGCGCCCAGGCCGTCCTTGTCCGCCCCTTTGCGGGCCAGAAACGCGCACCCGGCCACCGCCTTGGCGGCCTTATAGGCACTGGGATGGTTGTGGCTTACCCGGGCGGACACCATCGCCAGATGTTCCACTTCTTCCAGGGTCCGGCCAAAATACGCCGCCGGAGCCACCCGCATGGCCGCTCCGTTGCCAAAACTGCCATAGGGCCCCAGCTCCTTGTGCTGCAGCCAGTACAAAAACTTGCTGCCGTAGCCGGCGTCAGGGTACCGCAGCCCGATGTTCCGCATAAAGTGGGCCAAAAGACCTTCCACGTAGGCGTCCTCCCCCAGCCTGCCTTCCTGCTGGGCCTTGGCAAAGGCCTCCGCCACCGCACAGGTCATCAGGGAGTCGTCGGTCACCCGGCATTTGGCAGAAAACAAGGGAAACTCCTTACTTTTAAACCCGGTCCATTCGTAGGCCGAACCTACCAGGTCCCCGATAAATACCCCTTCCATCTGCCCGCCTCCTTACGCCTTATACTGAAGCTCCACCGGACAGTGGTCGCTGCCCAGTACGTCGGAATGAATGATCACATCTTCAATATTTTCCGCCCCGTTCTGGGATACCAGGAAATAGTCGATTCTCCACCCTGCGTTCCGTTCCCGGGCCTTGAACATATAGGACCACCAGGTATAGGCTTCCGCCTTGTCCGGATACAGCCGCCGGAAAGAATCCACAAAGCCCCCTGCCAGGAACTGCTGGAACTTGGCCCGCTCCTCGTCGGTAAACCCGGCGTTATGGTGGTTGCTGTCCGGATTCTTCAGATCAATGGGCTGGGCAGCCACATTCAAATCCCCGCAGACAATCACCGGCTTGGTTTTGGCCAATTCTTCCGCATAGGCCTGGAAGGCATCCTCCCACACCATCCGGTAATCCAGCCGTTCCAAGCCCCGCTTGGAATTGGGGGTATACACGCAAATCAGGTAAAAGCTGGGGTACTCGGCGGTAATCACCCGGCCTTCGTTGTCGTGCTCCGGGATATTCAGGCCATAGGTTACCGAGAGAGGCTCCGTCTTGCTGAAAATAGCCGTACCGGAATACCCCTTTTTCTCGGCACTGTTCCAGTACTCATAGTAGCCCGGAAAGGCAAAAGCCGCCTGTTCCCGCTGCATTTTCGTTTCCTGGACGCAGAAAATATCTGCATCCGCTGCCTGCATAAAATCTGCAAAGCCCTTATTCATACAGGCCCGCAGCCCGTTTACATTCCAGGTAATCAGTTTCATATTTATCTCCTATCTCCTTCCCCTGGCTTCATCAGAGGAAAGACCAGTTCCAGCACCAAAAAGCCCAGCGCCCACAGCAGATAGTAGGCGTAGAAGGGCAGTACGAAAGAATAACTTACCACGCAGGCCCAAAAGCCCAGGGTAACCAGCAGCAGCCCCAGGGTAAAGAGCCACCGTTTCCGGTAGGTCACCCCGCAGGCTGCATAGTGGCAGCCCAAAAGCAGGTAGAACACCTGCTGGAGCAGGGCCGCCCCCAGACTTCCCAGGTCCGGATCCTCCACGCACCACACCGCTCCGCCCAGGAGCAGCACCGGCCACAGGGTCCACAGCAGGCCCTGGGGCTGGAGCATTTCCCGCCAGCCGAAGTGCCGCCAGACATTGCACAAAATCAGGGGCACCGTCAAAAGGAACCACCCTTCTAGCAGCGGATACTCCACCTTCAGGGGCCAGCTCAGAGGCAGCAGGTACACCGTACCCACCAGCAGCGCCAAAACCGCCAGCCCCCAGCTGGTCCCTTCCTGCCGCAGCCGGCTGGCCAAGGGCAGCAGCAGCCAGGCCCCGGAACACAGCCACAGCAGCAGCACCAGTTTATAGGGAGCGTACCAATCCACCGCCGGGGTCACGAAAGTGGTAACGCAGTTAAAAAGCAGCATCACCCAAAAGAGCAGGTCCACCCGCTCTTTTAAAATCAGTTTAAGGACTTCCTTATTGGCCATGAGCAGTATTCTCCATCTGGGCCAGAAAGTCCAGGCTGTGCAGGGGCCGGTCCGTCTGGTACACAATAAACGCATGGAGGATTTTCTCCATTTCCATCAGTTCCCGGCCCCGCACCGTAAAGTTGGGCGGCTGGGCCAGGTCCAGCTGCAGCAGCTGCTCCATCAGGTCCCGGGTCCCCAAGGACATGGGCAGCTCCTCCCCCAGGGCACAGTTTTTGCACAAAAAGCCCCCCTGGACCAGGCTGAAAAAGCCGTCCTCGGTAACCGGTTCATTGCAGCTGGTGCAGCTATCCAAAATAGGCTGCAAGCCGCACAGGGCCAGCAGCTTCAGCAGCGTGCTGTCCGTTACCAGCCGTTTGTTCCGTTTGGGCAGCAGCCGGTAGGCATCTACCAGCAGCTGGAAAATCTCCTCCTGGGGTTCTTCGTCCCCCAAAAGACTTTCCGCCGTTTCTCCGATAATGGCCCCGTAGGCCAGCCCTTCCCAATCCATTTCCGCCGGCCGCTCCAGGCTTTCGCAGCCCCGCAGGGTAGCAAAACGCCGCCCGGGCAAAAGGGAAACCTGCAAATGGGCAAAGGGCTGCACCAGCCGCCCGCTCTGGTTCCGGGCGTAGGCCGCCCCGTAGGCAATAAACGGGATTTTCCCGTGTTCACGACAAAAGCAGACTGCGAACTTATCCGCAGTCTGCCAATTTTTCACCCGCAATACAATTGCTTCGTCTTGATATACTTCACTGCTCATGGACAGCCGCTTCTTTCTCCTGGTCGTCTTTTTTCAGGGGAATGACCCGGACCCGGAGCACCCGGAACCCGGTAGAATCCAGCACCTCAAACTTGTAGCCGTTGGCTTCCACACTGTCACCCACCACGGGCTGCCGGCCAATGAGGCCAAACACATAGCCCCCGATGGTATCCTCTTCCGGTTCATCAAACTGGATGCCCATGATTTCGGACACCTCATCCAAAAGCACCAGCCCGTCAAACACATAGGACCCGTCCGGCATCTTGTTGATTTCCGGCATATCCGTATCGTGTTCGTCCTGGATGTCCCCAACGATTTCCTCCAGCAGGTCTTCCATGGTAACAAGTCCCGCCGTGCCGCCGTATTCGTCGGCCACCGCAGCCATCTGCACGTGCTTGTGCTGCATCAATTGGAGGATTTTGGCAATGGACATACTTTCCGGCACCACGTCGATTTCCCGCATGATGCTGGTCCAGTTGAAATCCGGTTTCTGATAGTCCGCATTCATCAGTTCCCGGATATGGATAATCCCCAGAATGTGGTCCCGGTCTTCCCGGCACAGAGGATACCGGGTATGGCCCGATTCCTTGATGACCGCCAGGTTTTCCTCCACCGTATCATCCACAAACAGGCAGACCATATCCTGCCGGGGCACCATGACCTCCCGGGCCACCCGGTCCGCAAAGTCAAAGACATTATCGATCAGCCGGCTTTCCACCGGGTCGATGCTGCCGCCCTTTTCGCTGGCACTGACCATTTTCCGCAGATCATCTTCGGAATGGCTGGTGCCGGGATGGACCGGTTCAATTCCCATAAAATGGAACAGACCCCGCCCCAGATGATAAAAGACATAGGCAAAAGGATATAAAATTGGTTTCAATATGCGCCCTAGTAAAGGCCCCGAGTCTATAGGACATCTCTCCTTCTATAGTATTTTAACATAACAATTTTTATAAATTACAGCACTACTTAGTAAATAATTATACAATAACAGCCCATTCCGGTCAATATTGGTTATGGTCGCTGGCCAGGCCCAGGCGCTTCAAATCGCCCTCTTTTTCCCGCCATTTGGGCCGTACCTTCACCCAAAGCTCCAGGTACACCCGGCTGCCCACCAGGTCTTCAATATCCAGCCGGGCACGCTTGCTGATTTCCTTTAGCATACTGCCCTTATTGCCAATCAGAATGGCCTTTTGGGAATCCCGTTCCACAAACAGGTCGGCCCGGACGTAGACCATGCCGTTGTCCCGTGTCTTCATTTCCTGGACCTGCACCGCCACAGCGTGGGGCACTTCGTCCCGGGTCAGCTGCAGCACCTTTTCCCGGATGATTTCGGCGGCCATGACCTTTTCCGGCTGGTCCGTGTACATATCCTCCGGATAGAAATCCGGTCCGTAGGGCAGGCAGCCGATGATTTCCTCAAGCAGGGCGGAAAAATCCGTATCTTCCAGGGCCGACAGGCTGACCACCGTCTTAAAATCGTATTCCTTTTGGAACCGGGCAATGATGGGCAAAAGCCGGCTCTTGTCCCCCAGCTGGTCAATCTTGTTCAGCACCAGAATAGCCGGTACCCGGCAGGAATTGCGCCGCCGTTCCAGAATGGTTTCCTCACCCTTGCCGAATTTCTCGCTGGCATCTACCACGTACAGCACCAGGTCCACATCCTGGATGGCGCCTTCCGCAGCCCGCACCATATGTTCCCCCAGCTTGTCCTGGGGCTTGTGCAGCCCGGGAGTATCCAGGAAAATCACCTGAGCCTCAGCGGTGCTCAAAATGCTGAGGATCCGGTTCCGGGTGGTTTGGGGCCGGTCAGAAATAATGGCCACCTTTTCCCCCACCAGTTTATTCACCAGGGTGGATTTCCCTGCGTTGGGGCGGCCTACCACAGCCACAAAGCCCGCCCGATGTTGTTTTTGTTCAGCAGCTTCCATGCAAATTTCCTTTCTGCTTGTCATGCTTATAGGTCAAAACTGTAGGGCAGCAGTTCTTCCAAAGAAGTTTCCTTCACGTCGCCCTTCAGGTTGGTCAAATAAATTACAGGAATCTGAAATTCCGCCATCACCTGCCGGCAGGCCCCGCAGGGAGCTACCGGCGCCGGGGTGTCCGCCGTTACACACAGGGCCGCAAATTCCCGTACCCCTTCCTTTACCGCCGCAAAAATAGCGTTCCGCTCGGCACACACTGTCAGCCCATAGGAAGCGTTTTCGATATTGCAGCCGGTGAAAATCCGTCCGTCCTTGGCTCGTACTGCCGCCCCCACCCCAAAGTGGGAATAGGGAATATAGGCGTTTTCCCGGGCCTTCACCGCCGCCTGGAACAATTCCGCATCAAGCGCCATCTCAGCCTCCGTACTTTTCTTCCGCCAGGTCCAGTTCCCGGAGCACCTGCTCCTCCCGGGCCCGCATTACCTGCTTGTCCGCTTCTTCCATATGGTCATAGCCCAGGAGATGCAGCATCCCATGGACCGCCAGGTAGGTCATTTCCCGGTTCAGCCCATGACCAAACTCTTCCCCCTGCTCTACGGCCCGGGGAGCAGAAATGATCACGTCCCCCAGCAGATGCTCGGCTTCCCCGTCTTCCACTTCCGGTTCCTCGTCCCCCTCGTCCAGGGCAAAGGAAAGCACGTCCGTGGGACGGTCGATGCCCCGGTAATCCCGGTTCAGCTGGTGGATTTCGTCGTTGTCCACAATGGTAATATCCACTTCCGTGTTGTCCGTCAGCTTCTCCAGCCGGGCAATGATGTCCATGGCCTTTTTCAGGGTTGCTTCCAGTTCTTCCGGTACCTGAATTTCTTCTTGGTTATTCTCCAGTGTTACGATCATGGTTTTTCGCCTGCTCCTTTTCTTTCTTCTTCCGGTCGTAGTTTTCATAGGCCTTGATAATGGCCCCTACAATCTCGTGGCGCACCACGTCCCGCTCGGAAAATTGGATAATCCCGATTCCCGGCACGTTCCGCAGCACATATGCCGCATTGGTAAGCCCTGACTGTTTCCCGCTGGGCAGATCCACCTGGGTAGCGTCCCCGGTGATGACCAGCTTGGAGCCAAAGCCAAACCGGGTCAGGGCCATGCGCATCTGTTCCGCCGTGGTGTTCTGGGCCTCGTCCAAAATGATAAAGGCGTCGTTCAGGGTACGCCCTCTCATGTAGGCCAGCGGCGCCACTTCGATGGTGCCCCGGGCTAGGTGCTTCTGGAATACTTCCATACCCAGCATTTCGTACAAGGCATCGTACAGCGGCCGCAGGTACGGGTCCACCTTTTCCTGCAAATCCCCCGGCAGAAAACCCAGTTTTTCTCCGGCTTCCACCGCAGGACGGGTCAAGATGATCCGTTCCACTTCCTTATTTTTTAACGCCTTCACCGCCATGGCCACTGCCAGGTACGTTTTCCCCGTGCCCGCCGGCCCAATGGCAATGGTAATATCATTTTCCCCAATGGTCTTCAGATACTGGAGCTGGCCCAGGGTCTTGGCCTTGACCTGCTTGCCCCGGAAGGTGGTCAGCACCGTATCCGTGTACAGGGTATGGAGCTGGCTTTCCTTGCCCTCCAGCACCAGCCGCAGCCCGTACTTTACATCGTGCTCCGTAACCGGCAGCCCCTGGCGGTACAGGTACAGCAGTTCAGAAACCAACTTTTCCGTATAACCCACCGCTTCTTCCGAGCCGGAAGCAATCAATTCATTGCCCCGGGGAATCAGGGTGCAGTCCAACTGCTGCTGCAAAAGACGCAGGTATTCGTCATTTTCTCCCAGCACGGCCACCATTTCCCGGGAATCCCGGAAAGCAAACCGTTTTTCTAGTTGTTCTGTCAAACTCCGCTCCTCCTGTCTAGTCCAGCGTTTTGATGGTAATGGTCTTGATGATTACCGGTTCCACCGGCTTATCCTGGGCATCGGTCTTTACCTTGCCAATGGCCTGGACCACGTCCATGCCTTCGACGACCCGGCCAAAAGCCGCATGCTTGCCGTCCAGCCAGGGCGTGGCTTCCAGGGTAATGAAGAACTGGCTGCCCCCGGTATTGGGGCCCCGGTTGGCCATGGAAAGGATGCCCGGGCCGCTGTGACGAATCTGGTCAGAAAACTCATCAGGAATGGTGTAGCCAGGCCCCCCGGTGCCATTGCCCTGGGGATCGCCCCCCTGGATCATGAAGCCATCAATCACCCGGTGGAAGGTCAGCCCATTATAGAAGCCCGATTCCGCCAGTTTGATGAAATTGGCGCAGGTTTTGGGTGCTGCCTCCGTGGCTAACTGCACCTGGAACTTTCCTTTACTGGTATCAAACAGCGCAAGCACCCGCTGGGGTTTGGCATTTGCCTTGGTGCTGGCAGCCTTGGGAGCCTCCGCACTGCCGCAGGCAGCCACTGCCACACAAACGGCGAACAGCAGCAGGGTCACAAATTTTTTCCACATAGAGAATACCTCCCTTATTGTCTTCAGCAGCTGCCCAGCCGCCCGGTTTCAGGCTTTCCGCGGCTCAGGAAAAAAGACCTCCGGCCGTTTTCTCCGGCAGTCTGCAAACTTGCATATGTAATCATTATATCGTTTCTAAGGTAAAAAAGAAACAGGAAACCCCGTATTGCCCTTGACAATAACGCCACTTTCGGGTAAAATTATCTCATTGTTTAAGGAACTATAGCTCAGATGGTTAGAGTATCACGTTGACATCGTGGGGGTCACTGGTTCGAGTCCAGTTAGTTCCACCATTGAAAATTTATCCTGTCGCTGCGGCGGCAGGATTTTTTTTCGTCTGAAAGGCGCTCCCCTAACCCCGCCCCGGACAAAAAGGCATACCGCTCTCGCCGCCAGCAGCTTGAGCAGTATGCCTTTTTTGCGTATCTTTCCCTGTTAGCCCCACAGGGGTTTTCTACATATAAGTTAGTGTACAAAAACTTGTTTCTAAAATTTTTTCACCGGAACTTGTGCAGGAATACCAGGTAGTACCGGAAATGGTCGTTCTTACCAATGGGCAGAATCCGGGCCACCAAATGCCGGGGCTCCAATTCTCCCGGACAGGTATACCGGAAGGAAATCAAATGGCCGCTGTCCGGCCGGCCGTCTGCCCGATGGAAGGCCGTAAGCAGGTCCTGTCCCGGTTCATCGGTCAGAATGTTGTCCACCACGCTCAGGGAAGGATCCTGGGGGGACCGCCCCACCAGCCGGTAGTACGCCCGGTTCATCTGGCGCATCCGGATTTGGCTGTCATCATTTTTCACGGAAATAATGGCCATGGGCCCAATAATATCGTTGAGCCGGGCCTCGCTGATGATATTCTCCGCCAGCAGGTGGTACACCGTCAGCGTTCCTACGTTCAGGCTCAGCATGGACTGGTCCTTGGGCGGCTGGGTCAGCCCCGGCGTTGCCAGCAGTCTCCGGAAAGCCCGGCATTCCAGCGGCCGGTACCAGTAGAAGCCCTGGGCGCAGCCGCCGCCCTGCCGGATCACCATCTGGGCCTGCTCCGCGGTTTCAATGCCAGCCACGTTGACAATCAGCCCCTGGCGTTCGGCCAAGTTCATCAGACTTTCCAGCACCTTCTGCTTATACTCTTCCGAAATATCCTGGCGCTGGTTCCAGCTGAACTTTACCCCCCGCACCTTCAAGGTGGGCAGTACCTGGAGGGAATCATATTCCATGCCAAACTGGTCCATGACCGTAAAGACCCCTTTATCGTACATATTGTCCACGCAGCTGTGGACCAGGGAGTTGCGCCGGTAATCCCGCTCCTTGATTTCTAAAATCAACAGCTCATAGGGCAGGTCATACTTCTCCAATAGCTGCCGAATCAGCCGGGGGACGTTTCCCAAATAGAAATCCTTGGCATTGACGTTCACAGCCAGCGGAATGGGTTTCCGCCCCTTGTCCAGCAGTTCCCGCTGGAGCTTACAGGCTTCTTCCCACAGATAGGAATCCAGTTGGAAAATAAAGGCGTCCTGTTCCATTTCGTCCAGGAAATGGGACGGTTCCAGAATCACCCCGCCCCGAATCCACCGGGCCAGCAGCTCTGCCCCGATAATCTTATTGGTCTGGGGATTCACAATGGGCTGCAAAAACGGCGTAAATTCTCCCTTGGCCATAGCTTCCACAAACAGGCTTTCTTCCTTATTGGTGCTGCGGCAGATCAGCCGATGCTGGCTCTTTTCATTGTACATCTGCTGGTCCGCAGCCCGGAGCACCGCATCAAAGCCCTTGCGCACATCAGGGGCCCAATACAGGCCCATGGAATTGTTCAGGTTCCGCTCCGCCAAATGCCGGCGAATCTGCTGGCCCAGGGCGTAGAAAGCGTCTTTGGACAGGCCCTGCCACACCACCACAAACTCGTCCCCGCCTATGCGGAATACCGTGCCCCCAAACCGGTAGCGCATCAGAGCCTCTGCCATATCGCACAGCAGCCGGTCCCCCCAGCTGTGGCCCATCTGATCGTTGACCTGTTTCAGGTTATCCAGGTCCGCAAACAGCACCCCAATACTTTCTTCCGGATCAATGGTCTGGCTGTACCGGTCAAAGGCATTCCGGTTCAGGGCCCCAGTCATCTGGTCAATGGAACTGTTGGCCCGGAGGTGGTACACCGAGTTCCGATTGGCAAACATCATGATCAGGGACGTCTTCAAATGGCTCACCAGCATCCGGGTAGGTCTCATCCGGTCCCGGGGCACGTTTTCCAGGCATACCACGCACAGCCGCCGGTGGTTGAAATAAATGGGCAGCGCCGCCAGGCTCTTGAGCCCATAGGAAGTCAGCACCGCCAGCGCTTTTTCATCTTCGCACGGGCACCGGGACAAATCACTGATAAACACACTGCCGTATTTCGCAAACAGGCCATCAATGGTCTCTCGCAGTGCTGCGTAATCCCGCTGGGGAACCGTCCGCTCCCCCACCCCGGCCTCGCCGCTGGTACTCCAATAATACGGGGCATGGGAATCCCCTTCAAAAATAAACACTTTTTCTGCCTGGGAAAACAGTCCCAAATACCGCAGAAAATGCAGGAAAATCTGGTCTGGATCTTCCTGTTTCATGGCCCGGCGGACAATCCGCTGGAGCAGCCGCAGGGTATTCTGTTTTTCCAATTCGTATTTCAAATGGGTAAACCGTGCCCGGATCAGGTCATCCTCCGCCGGCAGGGAAATCACGTCCACTGCACCCAGGGAGAACGCTTCTTCCTGTTCTTTCGCACTGGCATTTTCCAACAGCAGAGCCACCGGAATATGGTGACACACCGGATCTGTGTGCATCCGGCGCAGGGCGTCAAGCCCCCGCCCCTGGGTGGGTGCCAGAATAATAGCATCCACCCGGCGTTCCTGGTGAAGCCGCGCCAGGGCAGACGCAGCATCGGACTCTGTCAGAAAGCGAAAATTCTCCTGCAGCAGCCCTTTCAGCCAGGCTTGGCGCCGATCATCGGCCACCAATAATAAACGAATAGTATTCCCTCTCATCCTTGTAACCTCACTCGGTTGGTACGCAGAGCCGCCCAGCGGGCACCCCTGCCGTTTTCATGGTTTCTGCCCGTTTCCCCACAAAACAGGCGCTGCTATCCTACTTAGCTTGCTTGTTACAGCTTTCTCTCTAAATCTATTCTCAGACAGGCTTTTCCAGCCCTGCCGCCATTTCTTTTTTGTCTTTCTCTTTGCCCAGCAGTGCCTGGCATTTCCTGCTGCATTCCGCCAAACTTTCGTCGTAAGGCTGGGGCCGTCCCAGCAAATAGCCTTGGGCCAGCTCGCAGTGTTCCCGGCGGAAGAAGTCCAATTCCTCCTCCGTCTCCAGACCTTCACCCAGGGTCCGAATCCCCAGGGCATGGTTCATGGCCAGCACTGCCGCCAGGATTTTCTGGGCCTTCACCGTAAAGGGCTCCAGAAACATCCGGTCCAGTTTCACCACGTCAAAATCGTGAGTTTTCAAGGTATTCAAGGAAGAATACCCGCTGCCGAAGTCGTCCATCCACACCTGGTACCCAGCCCGGCGCAGCCGTTCCATTTCCTCCGTCATGCGAAGGCCCTGGTCCAGCAGCAGACTTTCGGTAATTTCCACCTGGAGCATATTGCGGGGCACCCCGTACTTCAGGGTATTTTCTTCCAGCACCTCATAGGCATCGCACAGGAAGAAGTCCAGCCGGGACAGGTTTATCGAAACCGGGTACACCGGCTTTCCGGCCTCCACCCGCTGCCGGTACTCCCGGCAAACAGAGGCAATCATATGCCGGTCCAGCTTGTCAATCTGCTGGGAATCCTCCAGCGAACCGATAAAGTCCGCCGGCATCAGCAGCCCCCGCTCCGGATCGATCCACCGGGCCAGGGCTTCAAAGCCCACGGGCTCCAGGGTGTCCAACCGCACCACCGGCTGGTAGTAGGGCCGAATCCAGCCCTTTTGTACCGCTTCGTCAATATGTCCCACCACATAGCTGCGGATGGCCATACGGCCGGCCATAAGGTCGGTCCATTCATAGAAATAGGTGTCCAACCGTCCCCGGATGCTTTCGCAGGCCATCCTGGCCCGGTCCAGCGCCTGGTGCAGATCTTCCCGGGGATCCATAATCCGGTAGCCTCCAAAGTGGAAGGCCACCACCCGGTCGGAATATTCCTGCCGGAGAATCTCCCGGACCTCCTGGACCCGGTCCCGGACCCGGAGAGCATCCGTCAGGATGGCGAACCGGTCGTCCGCAATGCAAAAGACAAAATCATTGGCAAAGACCTGCTGCAGCACCGCGGCACAGCGGGCAATCAGCTGATTTCCTGCCTCTATGCCGTACTTGATGTTGTACAGCTTGAACCGCTCCACATTAAAGAAAATCAGATTCAGGGCCGGCATGGCCATCCCTTCCTGATACATCTCCAAAAATTGGCTGGCATAGGACAAAAAGCGCCGGGTGCCGGTCATGGCATCCTGCTCCACCCCGGTTTCTGACATGGGCAGGCTGAAGCCATAGTGCAGCCGTTCTCCCTCCGGTGTCACCACCAGCCGGTCCACCGCATCTACGTGGCGGATCCGGCCCTTTTTGGTGACCACCGTATACCGCATCCGGTAGTACAGCTCCCGGCCCTTTTCCTCCTTCTGGAGGCGCTGGCGCAGGCTTTCCCGGTCTTCCGGCCGTACCATGGTGTACATATTGTCAGCCAGATATTCCCGCAGCTCTTCTTCACTTGCACAATCGTAGAAGGCCACCATATACGGGTTCACATACAGGAGTTCCCCGGTTTCCCGGGAAATGACCACGCCCCCCGGCATACAGTCCAAGCCCTGGGCGATGGCAATACCCCTTTTGTTTTCCTTATCTGTCATGTCTCTTCCTCCGCAGCTTCAGGTAACAGCAACAGCGGCAGCAGCCCTGTTGTGCGTACAATGTCTGCTACAAGATTCCAGGAAAAGCCGCTTTTCTGCTTGCTTTTATCCTGTAGTTGTACAATATCCCTGTGGATGGCTGCCCGCACTCCTTTCTATCCTGGCAAGCCCTAGAATGAGACCCTGAAGGGCTCAACAAATCCCTTTGCAATTATTTTATCAGGATTATAATATACTATATTTTATCCAAAAAGAAAAGTCGATTTTCATTGTTGGCAAGTGCCCTCAAGCCGCACACTGCCTTCTTGTACGTTTATTTCAAACCTGCTTTCCGCAGCTGCTGCAGCCGCTTTTGGCAAGCCGTAATACTGTCCTCATAGGGCAATGGCACCCCTAACAGATACCCCTGCACAAGCTCGCAGCCCTGGGCCCGGAAAAATTCCAGCTGCTCCCGGTTCTCCACCCCTTCTCCCAGGGAACGAATGCACAAAAGCCGGGTCATCTCCAGCACATTTTCCAGGATTTTCTTTCCCCGCTCCGTAAAGGGCCTGAGAAATTTCTTGTCCAGCTTCATCAGGTCAAAATTGCAGCTTTTCAGGGTATGCAGGGACGAATAGCCGCTGCCAAAATCGTCCATCCACACCTGGTAGCCCGCTTCCCGGAACCGGTTCACTTCTTCGGCCATCCGACCTTCCTGCCCTACCAGCAGAGTTTCAGTGATTTCCACCCGAAGCATATTCCGGGGCACCCGGTACTCTTTTACATATTTTTCCAGGGTGGCAAAGGCATTAATCAGGAAAAAGTCCAGCCCGGACAGGTTTAACGATACCGGATACACCGGCTTGCCGGCGTCCACCCGCTGCCGGTACTCCCGGCACACGCAGCGGATCATCTGCTGATCCAGCTTGTCGATTTGGTGGGACGTTTCCAAAGGCCCAATAAAGGCATCGGGCAAAAGCGTTCCCCAGCTGGGTTCCTGCCAGCGGGCCAGAGCTTCAAACCCGACCAGTTCCAAGGTTTTGGCCCGGACCAGGGGCTGATAATACGGCCGAATCCAGTCCTTCTCCACCGCCTCATCAATGTGGCTCACCACATAGCGGCGAATCTGCACCTTTTCCCGGACAGGAGCCGTAGCTTCCTGGTAAAACTCCTCCGGCTTTTCCCGCAGGTTGTCGCAGGCCGTTTCCGCCCACAGCAGAGAACGGTACATATCCTCCCCGCCCATCCTGGGCAGGTAGCTGCCAAAGTGGAACATCACCACCTGGTCAGGATATTCTTCCCGCATTTTGGCATGGGCCTGCTGGATTTTTTCTTCCAGCTGCTTCACCGGCGCCAAAAGGGCAAACCGTTCCTCCGATAAATTGAACAGAAAGGTTTCGGAAAAAACTTCCTGAAGAATGGCCGCGCAGCGGCTGATCAGTTTTTCCGTAGCTGCTGCCCCATACTTCAGGGAGTAGATCTTATAATGGTCCACATGAAAGGCCACCACCGCCAGGTTGGGATTTTTCCCTCCCTGCTGCATCAGCGCCGGCAGCTGCCTGGCATAGTCAAAAAACTTCCGTACCCCGGGCAGGGCGTCCTGATTCAGTACCGGATCATCCCCCGGCACATTGAAAATATAATGGAGCCGCCTTCCTGAGGCTTCCACCACCAGGTAGTCCAGGGCATCCACGTAGCGCAGCCGCCCGATGCGGGTCTTCACGGCGTAGCGGATATGCTGAAAAGTGCTTGTGCCTTCCCGGAACTGCTTCATCACCTGGAACAGCTCCCGCCGTTCTTCCGGCCGGACCATCCCGGTAAGCACGCCCCCCGTCAGCTGACGAAACTCTGCCTCAGTGGCACAGTCCATAAACTCAATTACATATTTATTTACGTATAAAATACTGCCTTCCGGATCCTCCACGCAGATGAGGACACCCCCGGGTAAATGATCCAGACAGCTGGCCAGCAGCTCTTTTTTGTTTTTTTCTTGCTCGCTTGCATTCATAGCAATTCTCCTCAATAGACAAAGGGGCCGCAATATAGTATGGCCAGCGCAAAAACCTTCTTGCCCGCGAGCCTTCTGCAAGTAGTTGCAGAAAAGAATAGTTTTAACTCTGTTAGCATATACTATACACTGATTTCAATATAAAAGAAAGACCTTATAGTAAAAATAACCGGCTTATTCCGGCCTACCGCCGGTACTTGTGCAGCAGTACCAGATAATACCGATACTCCTGATTTTTCACAATAGGAATAATTTTGGCTGCCAGGTGCTTGCGCTCCTGAGTCCGGGGCACCCGGTAATAGAAGGAAATGACGTGCCCCTTGCTCAGCCGCTTGTCCGCTTTCCGGAAAGCGCTGACCAGGGTCTCTCCCCGCCGGTCCAAAGGGATATCCGGCAGCTGGGAATTTTCCGGGCTCATGGCGTCCTGGCCCAACAGGTTATAGTAGGCCTGGTTTACCTGACGCACCCGCACGACGCTGTCATCGTTTTTCACCGACACAATGGCCATGGGGCCAATCAAATTGTTCAGCTTGGTTTCGCTGAGAATATTCTCGTTCAGCAGACTGTACACGGTCAGGCTGCCCACATTGTGTTCCATCAGCAGCCGTTCCATATTCTGCACCATATCCGCCTTGCCCAAAAGAGCCTGGAAGGATTGGGGGCTCATCGGATGATACCAGTAGAACCCTTGGGCGCAGTTGCACCCCTTCTTGACCAGAAACTCGTCCTGTTCGCTAGTTTCAATTCCCGTCACCACCGCCAGAAGCCGGTAGCGCTCCGCCAGATTCAGCATACTGCTGATAATCTGCTGCTTGTAGTCTTCGCCAATATCCAGCCGCAGATGGTAACTGAATTTCACGCCCCGGATTTTCAGGCTGCCCAGGGTTTGCAGGGAATCGTACTCCAGCCCGAACTCGTCCAAAAAAACAACCAGCCCTGCGTCATATAGGGCATCTGCCCCGCTGCGCACCAAAGGATCCGACCGGTATTCCGCTTCCCGGATTTCAAAAAATATTTCCCTGCGGGTAAGCCCGTATTTTTGCAGCAGCTTCTGGATGGTTCCGGGTACATCGCCCTGAGAAAAATCCCGGGCGTGGATGTTCACAGATAAAGCCAGCGGCCGAATCCCCTGATTCAGCAGCTGCCGCTGGTACCTGCACACCTGTTCCCAAATATACTGGTCCAGCTGGAAGATAAAGGACGTTTTGGCCATATCCTCCAGGAACTGTACCGGTTCCAGCACCACCCCGCCCCGGACCCACCGGGCCAGCGCTTCGCCGCCGATTACCTTCCGGTTCTGGGGATTCACCACCGGCTGAATGCCAAAGGTAAATTCCCCCTTTTGCAGGGCCTGCTCAAAGGGCTTTACCAGCGTGTCCGGGCTTTCCGCTTGGGCCTTCCGCTGCTGCTTGTTGGCATACATTTTTTGGTCCGCCTGCCGCAGAATGGCTTCAAACCCCTGGGCCAGATCCGGCGCCCAGGTAAAGCCCAAGGACAGCTGCAGCTTCCGTTCTGCCAGCTGCCGTTCCAGCCGCCGGCCAATGTCCTGGAAGTCCTTTTCCGTCAGGCCCTGCCACAAGATGACAAATTCGTCCCCGCCAATGCGGAACACGTTGCCCCCATGGCGGAACCGCAGCAGGGCTTCTGCTGCATCGCAGATCAGCCGGTCCCCCCAGTCATGGCCCTGTTCATCGTTTACCCGCTTCAAATTGTCCACATCGGCAAACATGACCCCCAGGCTCTTTTCCGGTTCCAAAGAAGTACTCACCCGGTCAAAAGCATTCCGATTCAGGGTCCCCGTCATCTGGTCCACCGCACTGTTGGCCCGGAGATGGAACACCGTATTCCGGTTGGCAAACAGCATGATCAGCGGCGTAATGGCCTGCTCCAGCAGCCGGCGCATTTCCCGGATCCGGTTTTCCGGCACATTCTCCAGGGAGATGACGCACAGCCGCCGATTACGAAATTCCACCGGAAACGCCACCAGATTCCGTATGCCCAGCTTCCGGAACAGTTGCTGGGTCTCCCTGCGGCCCTGGGCCACCTGGCTCGTATCCTCAATGGCCAGACTGCCGTACTGGGCAAACAAAGCTTCCATGGTCTTTTCCATGGCCTTAAAATCCTGGGGTGCCACGCTTCTCAGCCGGGTGGTCAGGTTATCCTTCCGGAACCAGGCGTAAGGAGCCCGGGAGTGCCCTTCAAAAATAAAAGCTCGCTCCGCCCCCGTCATCAGCCCCACATACCGCAAAAAGCAGTGGAAGGACTGCTCCGGGTCTTCCTGCTTCATGGCCCGCCGCACCAGCTTCTGGAGCAGCTCGCTGTTTTTCTTACTTTCCAAAGCGTAGCGCAAATGGGCAAACCGGGCCTGGACAAAAGGGTCCCCCATGGGCAGGGGCATTACATCAAACGCTCCAAAGGAGAAACTCTCCTCCATTTTCTGGGAGCTGGCCTGCTGCACCACAAATAATACGGGAATCCGATGGTACTCCGGATCGTCGTGGAGCTGCTGAAAGTCCTGGAGCGCTTGTCCCGGCGCCAGCACCACCACAATGGCATCAATATGATTTTCCTGACAGAGCAGTTCTGCGGCCTGGGCCCCGGTATCCGCTTCCACAATGGTAAACTGATCCCGGATCAGCTCCGCCAGTTCCCGGCGTTTGGGACTATCCCCCACCGCCAGCAATTTAAATTTTTTCTTTGCCATACTCTCCATCCCTTCCCAGGCAGCCCTGGAACTGGTTCCGGCCAGGGGGAAGGGAATTCCTTCCCTGCTCGGCCGCACTCCCCTTAAAGACGAAAATCCCCGTTGTCTATAGCAAGCGTACCCTTTGCCAACGTTTCGTGATTCTATTTATAGGTTTGCCATGCATCCATTACATCCAAAAACACCCCGTCAAAGCCAGCGTTCAGAATCTGGTCCAAATAGGCCCCGTCGCTGCCGTACAGCAGGTGCTTCCACTCCGGCCGCCAGTACTTCACCCGGTAGCTTCCCGGCCAGTCCGGGTTGGGTTTGCCCACCCAGTCCGGAGGCTTGGTCTTCCAGTCAGGCTGCCAGTAGGGCCGGTAGTCCGCCGCCTCCCCTACGCTCAGATAGCACAACACCAGCCGCCGCCCGCCCTGGGGCTTGTCCTGGAGCATGGCCGTTTCTGCCGGAGTCAGCGGTTTATCCCCGTAATACAAATCCACCACCACTGCGTCGTAGGGCGTCTTTTGCAGGGCAGTCAAATAGTCCAGCCGAGTCGCAAAATTTTCCGGATTCAGCAGGAACAGAAAATTCTCTGCGTCCTGCACCCTGCGGATGTCCCGGCTGCTTACCCGGGGCACCTGTCCCTGGGGCAGCTGGGCCAGATTTCTATCCCCTACGGCCATGCTTACATAGCCGTTTTTGTGCCCCAGGGCCTCATCCTTTTCCTGCAGCTCCGGGTCCGGTAT
Organism: Acidaminococcus sp. AM05-11; assembly: GCF_003472805.1. Taxonomy (NCBI): domain Bacteria; kingdom Bacillati; phylum Bacillota; class Negativicutes; order Acidaminococcales; family Acidaminococcaceae; genus Acidaminococcus; species Acidaminococcus sp. AM05-11. Next base: position 37,253 of record NZ_QRMX01000014.1, read on the forward strand.
ATAATCCAGGGTCCACACCGCCTTCCCCGCCTTCTGGGGCAGGGCGAATACCCCTTTTAGGAATTCCAGCATGGACTTCTCCTGGGGCTGGGGTCCCTGGTCACTTTCTGTATAAAATACGGATTCCGTGAGAAAGCCGTCCAAAGCTTGGACCAGCTTGTCCACATTTTCCTTGGGGTTGTCCGGCGTTACCTCCAAAAGGCCCGCCGCCCCGTTGCCCACCAGCTGGAAGCCGGGCCGCTTTGCCTTGGCATACTGCCCCAGTTCTCCCGCCAGCTGGATCATTTCCGTTTGGGGATTCACCGGGTTTGCCGCTTCCGGCGCCACCGCTGCTTCCCCGCAGCCCGCTGTGAAGGTCAGGAGACCTCCCAGCAGCCAGCCTAAAATTTTCTTACGCATACCTTCTCCTTTTAGAAGGACTGGTTCAGGGTGCACAGCACCTTCCAGCCCCGATAGGAACCGCCACGGTCATCCTTCCGACGGAACCGTTCCCCGTCCAGACTTAGACGATTTTTGGCGCCCAGCTGCCAGCTAAAGCCCAGCAGCAGGGAATAGTATTTATAGGCACCGCTGTTGAGTTCCAGCCGCAGCGGATCCCAGTTGGACGTCACATCTTTATACCCCGCCAGGATATGCCATTCCTGCCGCTCATTCATATGGTGCAGCCAACCGGCCCCGGCACTGAGCCGGTGTACCGCCTGATTCCGGTAGCCCCAGCCGGCACTGACCAGGTTCCAAATGCCGTACAGGGACAGTTCGTCCCGCTTTGTAATTTGGTCATTGTAGAACCAGCTCAGCTCCCAATCGTCCCCTTCCCGGTAGTGCAGCCGGCTGTCCCGGCCCCAGAATTCCCGGGTTACAGTTTGGGTGCCCCCTTCGCCGCCCTGGGGGCCGCCCTTACCGTTATGCAGCGTCCTGGGCACTTCCACTTCCCGCAGCTCACTGAAAATGGTGTCCTGGTAGGAGCTCTCCGCATGGCTGTGGACCACCCCCAAACGGTATTGGGTTTTGGGCCCTGCATGGAGGTAGCTGACCTCCTGCTGGAAAGCATTCCCCGGGTCCACCTGGGCCCCCGGCACTTCCTTGGAATAGTCGTAGCTCCGGCGGAGCGTGTACTGGACGCTGGCCGCCAGACTGTCCCGCTCCGTAAAGTGGTGGATCAGTTCAAGGCCCGGGGTCACCTGGAACCCTGCACCAAAATCCGTCATCCGGGCCAAATCATTTCCCACCACGGCATTTTGGTAGATGGCACTCTGCCCCGTAGGCAGATTAAACAGCAGCTGGTAGCGGACGCTGTTTTGCTTGTGGTCATTGCGCAGTTCGGCACTCAGCTGGGTATCCGCCCAGCCCGACACGCTGCCGTGGCTCTTATGGGTATCCGATTGCACATAGCCCGTAGAAAGGCCAATATCCACCCGGTGGCCGCTAATCCGTCCTGCCTGGTAAAAATTCAAGGGAATAAACAGCTGATGCCCGGATTCCCGGCCCTTCCAGCTGTCAAATTCCACGCCGGTCTGCCAGCCCGCCCCTTCCCCAAAATGGGCCAGGGCGTAGTCCGCCCGCTGCCGCTCCTTCAGGGCGCTGCGGGCCCAGTTCTCCGCGTCGTCCAGCCATTTGGCCGCTTCGGAATCGTAGGCCTGGGCTTCTGCCTCGTCTTTTTCCGCCTGCTGCTTTTCCACCGTCAGTTCCACGGCCTGCTGCTGGTAGTCCCGGACCTGTTCCCGGGCATCCCGCTCGGCGTCTTCCGCCTGCTCCCGGGCATCCGTCAAAGCGTCCAGCTGCTGCTGGAGCGCATCCAGTCTCTGGTCCGCTGCATCCAAAGCCTCGCTGGCCGCATCCATCTGCTGGGCCAAGCGGTCCAGTTCTGCCTGGGCTTCCTGCTCCGCCGCATCCTCCTGCCCGTTCAGCTTGTCCAGGGCATCGTTCACCATATCTTCTGCGTCCAACAGCCGGTTCTGTTCATAATTTACGGCAGTCAGCGCCTGCTTTACCAAAGCTTCTTTTTGGGCGTCCTCCGCCCGGAGGGCCTCCGTATCCCGGTTCTCCACGGCCTTTTCCTTGGCCTCGTAGGCCGCTTCCCGTTCCTTGGCAGCCGCCTCCTTGGCATCCCGGTCCGCTTGGCACTTTCTGCCTGGGCCTTTTGCAGGGCGGCTTCCGTTTCTGCCAGGGCTTTTTTCACCGCGTTCAAATTGGCCAGCACCTGTCCCAGGTTCACTGCCGCTTCCCGGCGGCCTTTCTGGGCCTCAGCAAGACCTGCCCTGGCCTGTTCCAAATCCACCCGAGCCCGTTTCACATCGGCCTGGGCCTGGTGATAATACCGGATTTCCTCCCGGGATTGGCGCAGGCTGTCCAGTTGGGACCGGACATCGTGGAGCACATCCCGGGAGGCCGCAAACCCCAGGGCCGGCACGCCCCAGGTTCCAAGCCCCGTAATCACCGCCAGAAGGCCCGCTGCTTTCCGCTTCGTTTGCTGGTTCACAAGGACCCTCCTTTCTGGGATTCCTTCACCCCATAGAGTTTATCCCGCAAATGGGTCATAAACGAAACCCTGGGCCGGTAAAACATGGGCTGGCCGCAGAAAATATAATAATTCAGCCGGTCCGCAAAATGGTCCAGGCTGTGCAGCCCGTAGAACAGGGCAAGGCCGCTGGACAGGAAGAAGGTAAAGCCGTAGCTGCTCTCCCCAAACAGGGCAATGCCCCCCAGCCCCAGTACCAGGGTACCCAGAAAGTACAGCCCCATCAACCGCAGGGCCTGCTCCTGGGCATCAAAGTACAGGAACAGGATGCTGATGACTTCCGTAACCCCGGTAAAATACGCCGCCATCAGAAGAATATCATACAAATTGGCTGCCTCAAAATCCACGTTGGCCAGAGTCAGCACATAGGTTCCCCCGGCCAAAGCCAGCAGGGTAAACAGGAACTGGAAGCCCATGAGCTTGCGCAGTTCAAACCACATGGTAAACAGCAGGGTCTGCCGGCCATCCTCAATATCCCGATAATTGCCCTTATGGATAATGGCATCAAAATAAATGGCGTACCGGTCGTAAAATTCCGTTTCTGCAGATACCACAAACATGGTTCTAAGGGGCAGAATGGACAAAAAGGCATAGCAGGTAATGATGTCGTACACCGGGGCAAACCGGTAGGTTCCTCCCACCACCGTGCCCCAGGAACCCTGCCAAATCATCAGGTTGGGGAGAAACAGCCCCAGGGAATAAGCCATGGCCTCCAGGAACACCTTCCAATGCTGGTCCAAAATGGAGAGAAACCAGAACACCCGGCCCTGCCGGGGCGGTCCAAAATAATCGTACAAAGCCAGGTAGAAGGTCAGCACAATCATGCCCATGCCCACATCCACTCCAGCCACGCCGCAGCGGGCAGCCGGCAGCTCTCCGCCGGTTAGCAAAACCCCGGTGACCAATACCCCTGCCACTGCCCCTGCCAGATAGCCCAGCACCAGCCCCTTAAACTGGCGCACCGCCGTCAGGTACACCCCCTGGCTCCAAATCAGCAGCATCTCACTGAAAAACAGGTATCCCAGCACCTTGTCCACCCAGGGAAGGGGACTGGGCAAATAGAACAAAAAGGCCGCAAGGGCCCCCAGTCCCAAAAGCAGGGCGTTGATACCAAACAGGGACGCCGTAATGTCCCCGTACCGCTTTTCACTAAGACAATCCGCCAGATACCGGGTCTGCGCCGTCACAAACCCACTGGACAGAATCTGGGAAAACACAAAGGCGTACACCGTAGTACCGATAAACAGCAGGGATTCGGACTGGGGCACCTGGGCCTTGGCAAACAGCCCCTGGATGGTCAGCATCATCCCCGCCAGCAGGATAAACGGCCCTGTGGTAATCACCAAAGAGGCAGAATACGCCTTCAGCTTCCCGGTAGCGGTCCGGGCCTTGAACAGTTTTTTTAATTCGAAGCCAACGCCTGCCATGATGCTCCCAGCTCTCCTTCCTCCCGGTAAATCCGGCGATATGAATCAATAAAATGCTCGTAGGTATAGCCCCGGAGGGTTCTTTCGTACCCGGCCTGGGCCATTTGGTGCCGCAGGGGGAAGTTCCGGGCCAGCCGGAGAATTTCCCGGGCCATAGCCTCAAAATCCAAAGGCGGCACCACAATCCCTGCATCCCCCAGGGTATCCTGGCTGTCCCCGTAGATTAGTTCCCGGCAGCAGCCCACATCCGTGGTCACAAAGAGCCGATGGGCGGCAAAGCCTTCCAGTACCGACAGCGGCTGCCCCTCGCTGATGCTGGACAGCACCAGAATATCCATTTTGGGCAGGTATTCCGTTACCTGGATGGACCCGGTAAAGGTCACCGCTTCCGTAATCCCCAGCAGCTCCGCTGTGTTCAGGCACAGCTGGGCATATTCCGGGTCTTCTTCCATATTTCCCATCACGTACAAATGGGTGTCCGGCATATCCTGGTGCACCAGGAAAAATGCCCGCAGCAGGGTCAGGATATCCTTAATGGGCACCACCCGCACTACTGCCCCCACATTGATGGTGCCCCCGTGGTCCGTCAGTTCCGGAATGGGCGCAAACCGCTCCATATGGATGCCGTTGGGCACAATGGCAATTTTCTTAGGGTCACAGCCCAGTTCCTTTTCAATCTGCCCGTTATGCTCAAACAGGGTGAACACATGGTCCGCCTTTTCGTAGGCCAGCTTGGCCAGGTTGTAGAAATACCGGATCCACACGGACTTGAAATCCGTCTTGGCCCAGTCGCTTTTGATGATTTCCGCTTCCCGCTCCCGGGAATAGATGCCGTGCTCGGTAATCATAAAAGGCTTGTGGTACACCGCCGCCCCAATGCCCCCCAGCACGCCGCAGTAGCCCGTAGCCACACTGTGGTAGACGTCCGCTTCCGGCAGCTCCTGCTGGAGCAGGTAGAAAAGGGGCAGCAGCATGGACCGCAGGGTCCAGAAAAATTCCGTAAAGGGCAGGTAATCGTACCGCTCCGCATAAATTTTCCGGATAACCTGGAAAAAGTCCCCGGTCATAAAAATATCCAACGGACTTTCCCAGTGCTTGTTCCGGAAAATATCCACCAGCCCGTCCAGGTTGATGGGCTGGTCCCCCTTGACCAGTTCCTCCAGCACCTGCTGCTGGGCTTCTGTCAGGGCGTGTTCCTGCATGGTCCCTGCCTTCAGGTTCAGGATTTCGTCCAGGAACACCTCCTGGATACCCACGCAGTTTTGCGGCAGCTTGTACTTGTAGTGTCCCCGGTCCTTGGCTTCCGCCCCAATGGAGTACACCACAAACTCATATTCCGGCAGCCCTTCCATGAGCATCTGCACCCAGGAAGAAACGCCCCCTACCACATAGGGGTAGGACCCTTCGGTCAAAAGGCAAATTCTCATGGCTTCTCCTTTCTAGTTTTTCCAGTAGATCCGGGCCACCGGATCCGTCACTTCCACAAAATACACCCCGTCCTCCACCTTGTTCACCCGGCAGCCCTGGACATGGTCCAAGGTTCGCTGGGAACGCAGCAGGAAGCGGGCCGACCGGATATAGTTCCGGCAATGGAGCACCAGCATTTCAGGAGACCGCTCCACCCGGTAATCCAAATCGTAATACGTGTCAAAATAGGGCAGGCTTTCCGACACCGTTACCGCCTTCAGCCAGGGATAGCGCTGGGACAGCTCCCGGACAAAGTCCTCCAGACTGTCGTGCATCTGTTTCCAGGACAGCTTGGCACTTTCCTCGTAGAACATTTCGTCCGGATGGATAAAATGGTTGAAGACCCCCAGGTCATTGATGGCGCTGATCTCCCCGTAGACGGCGGACTGGTCCGGCACATACCCCGAGGAAATCCGGGGAATATCGTAATACCCGCCCCGTTCCCGGCGAAAGTCCTGGTAATAGGCGTGCTCGTCCGCCGGCCCATCATACAGGGACGCAAAAATCTTCAGTTCCGGGAACACTTTTTTCAGGGCGTCCTTGCCCATGGGGCTAAGAATATTGGAAGGCGGCACGTAAACTTCAAAACTATATTCCGGATAGGCCTGGTACACATACCGGCGCAGCTCCGTTAGGGCTGCCTGGATATCTTCTTCGCTGGTCCAGGGCACGTAGTCCGGCTCATGGTCCTGGTAGCCCGGAGGCACCAGAGGCTGGTGATTGTACCCGTGCAGGCCCATTTCCCCGCCCATGTTCAGCAGATCGTGGCCATAGACCACCAGCGCGTCCCGGGCATTCCGGCCGTTTTGCGGGTCAAAGGGCGGATGCACCCGGTCATTGTAGCTTTCAATAATGACCCCGGTAAACTTGATTTTTTCCCGCTGGGCCAGCTGCTTCATAAACGGCCACCAGGCCTTCCGGTAAAAGTCCGAGGTGGACAGTCCCGTTTCCTGGTAGATTTTTTCATAGTAGCCCTCCGGCACCGGTGCCGGGAAATCGTCGATAAAGAAAATCTTTACCCCCACCACCGGATATAGGGTGTCCGTACCGCAGTGGGCCAGCATGGCCATCAGGATTCCCCGGTTGGACTTGTCCTCCCGTTCCACCCCGTTGTAGAAATACATTTCTCCCTGGCCCAGGGGTTCCTGCCACACCAGGGGCACGCTGCCGCTCCGGTCGGTGATATGGACCACCGCCTCCGGGCCCAATTCCACAGGCAGTACATAGGTATTGTAGGACCGGCCGGTGACAATTTCTTCACCCTTGGCCCCAATGAGAAAATTGGTGCGCATGGATAGGCCCGTCACGCTTTGGGGCTTTCCGTTCCCCTTGAGGCCTGTTATGCCCAGCTGCCGCAGGGTTTCCGGGGCCAGGGGCTTATCCCCGCCCAGTTCCAGCTGCTGGAGCACCACCAGCGTTCCCCCCTGCTGCACATATTGCAGGATCTGGGGCAGGGCCGCAACGGCCCCCAGCCGGCCAGTAGTTACCACAACCCCCTGGGTATCCTGGGGAATGGCCATGCTTTGCCGCAGGTCCACACTCTCAAAATGTTTCTTTTTGGCCTGGAGGGTCCGTTCTGCATTGTGCCGGCAGAACATACTCCGGACACTGGTGGGATCATAAATGACGATATAGTTTTCTACCGGCAGATTTTCCACCTGGCTCCAATCCACCTGCACCGGCAGATTTTCAATCCGGCGGAACTTGTTGGCCGCCGGGTTCAGGTGCAGGAAGCCGTCCAGCCGGGTATATTGGAAAAAGCACCCCAAAAGGACCACCACAAAAAACAGTGCGTAAATTCCCCGCTTATTCATGGTGCACCTCCCGGTCCCAGTACCGCAGCACCTTCAGAGCCTCCGGCGACAGCGCCTTGGGCAGTGCCTTCAGTTCCTGGATGCAGGCCTGGAGCGCTTCCGGCTCCCGTTTGGCCTGGTGCAGGCGGATTTCCATCAAAATGGGCCGCTCGTCGTCCGGGTGACTTTCCCTGAAGCTCCGGCACACCGCTGCCGCCTCCTCCATTCTGTGCTGGGCCAAAAGGGCCTTGATTTCTTCTTCGTAGTAAATGGATTTTTCCGGCATTTTCTGGGCCAGCACCTCCAGTACCCGGATATAGGCTTCCTGCTGCCGGGCCCGGGTAGCTGCATCTCCGTAGCCGCTGGACAAAAACCGCTTCAGGCACCCAGCGTACCGGTCCATCAGTTCATGGTTGTCGGGAGCTGCCGTCTTTAGCTGTTCTTCCAGTTGGTGGATTTTCTCCCCCAGGCTTTCCATTTTGGCCGTCAGCAGGGACACGGCATAATAGGCAATTTCCCGATCCTCATCCTGAATGGCCCGGCGCAAAATGGCCTGGTTGGTGACCACATCCTGCTTGATAGAATCCGTAAAAAGCTGCCGCTTCAGCTGGGAATTACCCAGCAGATACACATCATTTAACGGCACCATATTCCCGTTGTAGTCCCGGTCCCCCAGGGCAAAGTCCGTCCCCGGGTCCCGGTCTTCCAGGGTATGGCCCCCGTTGATGCCAAAAAAGGTGGAAAATAGCTGTACCAGGGTAAGCAGCACCACGCCGGCCACGGGCACCAGCAAAACAATCAGCAGTTCTGCCAGCTTCTGGTACCGGTTCTTGCCGGACCAGTGCAGATAGCCCCCGTACAGGACTGCCGTCAGGGCATAAAGGCCCCCAAACAGTTCACTCCCGGTCATAGGATATCCCTGCTTTCTCCCGTCCTGAGGCCAGCCTTTTCCAGGCGGTCCCGCACCAGCTTCAGGGTAGCCTCGGTGCAGTCCGGCAGCAGTACCCAGGCTTTGTTTTCCCACAGGCCAATAAAGTCCTCGGCCCGGGTTTTTCCTTCCAGCAGGGTATCCAGCTGTTCGTAGTCCCCGCCCTGGGGCGCCGCCACCTCCAGCAACTTGATGGCATAATCCCGCTGGAGCTCCCGGCGCTTCCGGTATTCTTCCCGGATTTTGGCAAATTCTGCTTCCTTGAGAATGCGAGTTCCTGGCAGGCACCGAGCTTTTTGGGTTTCCAGTTCCCAGGCATAGGCCCGGGCCAAAGAAGACGACACCAGCCGGGCCGTAATGGAAAGCAGATTCTGCTGGTACAGGCTCCACTGGTCAAAATTCAGGTCGTACACCTGGATTACTGCCCAAACCTGCCCCTGATACAAAATGGGAGCCGCCAGGTCTGGAGCATTGGCGCTGAGCTCCCGGTTCACAAACAGGCTCTTGCCGGCCAGTACGGACTTCAAATATGGATAATCCGCCACCTTCAGGGACCGGGACTGCTTCAGCGTGTCCTGCCCCACCCGCACCTTTTGGCGCAGATACTGCCGGTTGTGGCTCACCACGTAGATGATCACATTCTCCACGTTCAAAATCTCCGCCGTTACCACCGCCGTCTGGGTGTACAGGTTTTCCGGTTCCGCCGAATCCAGTTTCTGCAAAATATAGTACAGCCGGCCAATACTGTCGTCTGAGTAGACGATTTGCCGGTACAGCTGGTCCTTTACCTGGACATTTTCTTCAAACAAATTCCGTAAAAAGGCATACTTCTCCTGGTCGTGCTTTTCCTGCCACTTGGCCGCCGCCAGCTTAAAGTTTTCTTCTTCCCGAAAGTATGCCGTTACCATCCCCACAAAGGCATAGGATACCAGATGGATCAAATGCTGGGGCAGGTACAGCAGCGTCAGCAGGGTGGAATCCAGCACCAACATCCGCCGGGCAAAAATCAAAACAGAAAACAATACCGCAATCAGCGCCTGTCGCTGGCCGTAGAGAAGCCCCATCACGGCAATATATACATAGCACAAATCAAAACCCGTCAGGCTGCTTACCGTGTCCCCCTGGAGATACTGGAACCCCAGCATCAGGAGCGCTCCGGCCACATTTTCCGCATAGGGCAGCCGCTCCTGGTTGAATCGGTCCTGCCAGGAATGGTGCTGCCGTTTTTCTGCGTTCTCCTGTTCCAGCCGCAGCGCTTCCTGCAAGCTGGCATAAATGCTCTGCAGCCCCGTCTTTAACGGCTGCTTTGCCCGCCAGCCAATTTCCCGGGCTGCCCGGTCACTGTTCAGCTGGGCCTGGCCGTAGGGCTGGAACTGGTCCGGGTCCACCTTGGGCAGGTACGGTACAAAGGTAGCGGCCAATTGGCAAAACTGGTCATAGGTCAGTCCCTGGCCCGTACCCAAATGCAGCAGGTCGCCCTGATAATCCCGCTGGAGCAGCTGGATAATCCCGTAAAACAGATCCTGGGTGGCCAAAAAATCCCGGGGATATTCCTGGTCACACCGGGGCATCAGGGTATTGCCTGCCACCGCCCGGAAAAAGCTTCCGATAAAGCCACTCTGGGCCCGCTTGCCCGGCCCGTACACCTCCGGCACCCGCAAAATCGTCAGTTTCAGCTTGCTGTATTTTTTCCAGGCCAGTGCCAGCGCTTCCAGCCGGGCCAGCAGCTGTCCATGCTCCTCTGCCGGGTTGGGTGCCAGTTCTTCCGTGGCATCTTGGGTTCCCGGGGCAAACACCTCAGCCCCGGAAATCAGGAGAATCCGGTCCACCTTGCTTTTTTCTGCCAGGGACAGGATTCTTTCCAGATGGGCAGCCGTATCCGGTCCCTGTGCCGCCCGGAGATTCACCAAAAGCAGATTGGGTTTCTGGACCTGAAAGACCTGGGCGGCCCCCTCCTCCATTACGTCCACCTGATACGTCCGTGCCCCTTCATATGTTCCCGGGTTCTTACCCAGAAACAGCACCTGCCAATTTTCCTTCTGAAACAAATTGGAAAGGTTCAGGGCCACCGTTTCCCGCATTCCAATGCACAATACCGTTCTGCGCCTAGCTGCCGTCATGGACCCGCCTCCTTTCCTTTATCACCAGTTCAGTGCCCAAAAGGGCCCCTGTTTTTTTCCTTGCCGGCATTTTCCCACCAGCCGTTTTCCCTTAGCTCCTTTCGTCAGTCCCCTGGATTTTAGGAATATTTTTCAGGAGACTCACTAAGAGAAACGGCATTCCTGTATTTTAGCAACAAACATTCGTTATATTATACTTCTAATCATTCTACCATAGTTGACTAGGAGTTGGCCAATTCTTTTAACGCTATCCCCTGCCAAAAAGAATAAAAAGCGAAAGAAATTCCTTCTTTCCAAATAAAAACGTCAGGGAAAAATGCTTCCATTTTTTCCCTGACGCGTTCTTCTTTAATTACACAGCTGGTGGCTCCAGCCCAAATCATGCCACTGTTCTTCCACCTGCTGGGCCACTTCCTGGCACAAAGCATTGCCGCAGTGCAGCGCCGCATGGACCAGGTCTTCCCCCACTCCGGGGAAGCCATACAGCTGTCCCACTACCATAGCCAGCTGCATATAGGCCAGTTCCAGCTCCAATTCGTCGCCGCCCGGCTGCACCCTTCCCGCTGCCAGGGCTTCTAACGGCAGTGCCTTTTCGTACAGCCCCGTCAGCTCCTGATTGTTCAGCTGGTCCGTGGTTAACGCATAGGACAGCAGTTCCACATTCCCCAGCGGGTCTTCCCGCACCAGCTTTTCCGCCGCCGGGTGGTAGGGCAGTTCCAGGGCCCGGGCCAGTTCAAACCCTTCCCCCTGCTCCATGGCCTTGATTACCACTTCCGCACAGGCGAAGGTGGTCAAAAGCTTGCCGCCCTTGGTGACCAGCCCCGTCATGCCCGGCTGGTCCTTGTGCTGCTCCCCGAACTGGACCACATGCCAAATGGTCTGGTATTCCTTCCAGCTGAGCTTCCGTTCCAGGGCCTGTTCCAAATAATGGTTCAGCAGCCCCAAGGGATCCGGCCACTCCGAAATCCCCGGAATGGGCTCATCCTGGAGCAGCCCTTCAACCAATACGCTGGCCCCCCGGAAGGCTGCTTCCGAAATTTTCTCGGCCTGGCGCAGCACCTCATCCAGCTTCACATCCGTGGCAATCATGAGAGCCGTATATTCCGGGTTCACATCGTTGTCCCAGCCCTGTTCCAACATCCAGTGCTGTACCTCCGCAGGCTCCGGATCCAGCACTTCCATGGCAAAAATCCGGCCCCAGCCATACACGTGCTGAATCAGCTCAAAAATCATTTCCTGGGAATCATCCCACTGGACCATATTCCGCAGGGCAAACAGCGTGAATTCATTGCATTGGGCCAGGTCCAAAATCTGGCGGCCCACTTCCATATCGTATTCCGAAGGATAGTATTCCAGCAGGGTAAGAGCAAACTTCACCAGCTCAATCCGGTCCGTTTCCACTAACAGATGCTTGGCAAAATAAATCAGGTCGCCTACCACAGCCTGATCCTGCTGGCCGATGAACTCGTGGACCATGCCCACCAAAGGATTCATCAGCTCCTCATCTTCGTCAAAGAAGGCATTCAGGGCTTTCAGGGCTTCTCCAAACTGCTTGTCCCGCAGCTTTTCCAAAATCTCCAGCAGTTCCTGGCTGGTCTCTTCTCCCGGATCCGGTCCCGTCAGGTTGCCCTCCATAAAACCATCGGCATACACCAGTTTTTCCCCTGGACTGCGCCGATGGGCCCGCAGGGAAAACTCCCGAGGCAGCTTCAGATTGGGGTCCAAATTGTGTTCAATTACTTCATAAATGGAAGGGCTTGGCAGATTCATTACTTTTTCCGTCATCCGAGTTCTCCTTTTGGTTCAGCAGAGTTTCCAGTCCTAGCGATAGGAACTCATAGAAACTCCAATTTCAATGTTTTTATCGTCATAGCCAGAAGCACCCAGAAAAATCTTCAGTACATCCTGATGATTCTTCATCTCGTTTTTCGGCCCGATGACAATCCGTTTGATACAGTCCGCCGCAAAGGGCATCTCCGTATAGGAAATGATTTGATCCCGCTCACCCCGGAACCGGATCTGCTGATAGGCTTTTTCATTCTGCTTTACCATGTTCCCGTTCTCATCTTTCAGGAGAATGGGCAGCCACAGTGCCCGCAGTTCCCGCTCAAATTGAAAGCTGTCGTTTTTGCAGTAGTAGCGCAGGGAAGAAAAAGCCGCATCATCTGCAATGGCCCGGCGAATTTCCGGCCCGGTGAAATGTCTTCCCCGGGTCAGCCGCATCCGGATCCAGTTCTTGGCCAAAGGCATAAACCGTTCCGTATGGGCCTCGTTCATGTAGATGACTTCCTTCAAAAAATACTTGTTGGGGAAATCCGCATTCAAATGCACGCTGTGGGTATCGAAGTTCATCTTGGAGGGCGCAAACCCAATGGCAAAGCCCCGGCCATCGTCCGCATAGGAACGCCATTGGGGCAGCAAATCCCCTTCCGAAGAAAAGCACCCCAGAAAAATAAAGCAGGCCGAATGGTGATAATACAAGTCCCTGGCCTGGGCCATCTGGTCCTGGGCCACTTCTCCGTCCCATACCAGCTCTGCCAAAGCCCGTTCAAACACCGGATCCAGCATCTGATTCTCCCAGGCGTCATTGGTAAATGAAGCCTCTGTCAGCCACAGATTTCGGTTCTTCATAATATTCATAAATCCATCTACAGAACAATAGTGGTAGATGATTCGATCTTCCGCAATGGGTGACATAGTTCAGGCTTCCTTTCTACACGATTCCAGCATAGATTTTATCATATTTTCCCCTGGATAAAAAGGAATCCCGCCGGATTTGTTGACGCAGAAAGCAGAGTTTTGGGCAAAGCAAAAAGACGTACCGTTTTCTAGATACTAGAAAGCGCTACGTCTGTTCTATATTTCAGCTAGGCTCGGGCTTCGCTGCCTGCAAAGGGGGAACCAGTTTCCCCTGCATCAATTTCTTATACACTTCCACCCCGGGCTGATCATAGGCATCTACATTGGCCAGCTCCCCTTCGTAGCCAATGCTCAGCATCAGGAAGTAGAACAGCTGCCCCAAATAATATTCGTTGAGGAGCGGCAGGGAAATCAGTCCGCTTGGCCGGTTGTCCCCGGCCAGGGCCTCCTGGTTGGCCTCCAGGGCCGCCTTCAGGGCCTTCCCCACATCCAGCCCTTCGTACCGATTGTACTCCGGGATTTCCGGGAAAGGATTGTGCAGGGCAATCTTGTCCTGGCGATTCTCCACAAACAGGAACTGCACCACCTTGTCCCGGCGCCCGTCCTGGTGGAGCTGGGTCTGGGCGTGCATATCCGTGGTGCCAATGGCCACCACCGGCGTCCGGCCGTAGAACACCGTCTCCCCGTTCCGGTTCTGCCGTTTTCCCAGGGATTCCGAGAGCAGCTGCACATACCATTCCCCCAGGGCCTTCAGCCGCATCACGTAGGGCATGAAAATCTCCACCGGACAGCCGTGATTTTTGGCCGCCGCATACTTCAGCACCGCATTGCACAGGGCCGGATTATCCCACACGGTGCTTTTCTGGCACCACTGGTCCATATCCCGGGCGCCCTGGAGCAATTTCTCCAGATTCATGCCCAGCACCGCTGCGGTCAAAAGCCCCGGGGTGGACAGCACGCTGAACCGTCCCCCCACACCCTCCGGCACGTCAAAAAGCGGCCACTGGTGCTCCGCCGCCAGCCGGTTGAGGGGCCCGTTTGCTGCCCGGGCGTCCGTCACCACTGCGCCTCCCACCTGAAACAGCTGCGCCTCCCGGTGCAGCGCAGCCCAGAAATGGAGAAAGGCCGCCGTGGTCTCCAGGGTGGTTCCCGACTTGGAAATGGGCAGCAGCAGTACCCGGTACGCCCGGTGTTCCGTTACCTGCAAAAGCCGGGCTGCCAGCACCAGCCGCTCATAGACCCGTTCCAAATCTTCCGCATCCAGGTTGTTGCCGCTAAAGAAAATTTCCGGTTCCCGGCCCTTTTCCTCCCGGGGCCAATAGGCGCTGGCGTGACAATCATACAGCACCTTACCCCCCAGATAGGAGCCCCCTACCCCGCAAAAAACCACCGCATCGTACTTTTGCCGCACCCCCCGGCCAAAGTCCTTCAGTTTCCGGAGCAGCTCCGGGGTATTGGGGTGCCCCTCTGCCACATAGGGCAGCCAGGCATAGTACACCGGCTCCGGGGACCCATCCTTGGACAAATGCCCCTTGGCCAAACCCGCTTGCCGCAACTGTGCCAGCCCTTCCGCCGCCTGCTGCACCCGCTCTTTTAACTGCTCTAGCTCCTCAGCGTCAATGCGGCCTTCCCCCACAAGCCTAGACACATCAAACACAAAACCAGAAGGCAGCGTAAACCGTTTACATTCCTCCATAAAAATCCCTTCCCCCAGCCATATTCGTTATTGTTACTATATCATCTAATATCCCTGCCGAAAAGAGGAAAGTGCCCAACCCTGCAAAACCCTGCAAATTTTGCACCAGTTGGAACAAAGTACCGGGGAATCTTTAGCAAAGTAAAGCAAAGAAAAGTTTGTACGCAACAAAAAAGACCTGGAAAATGAACGTTCATTTTCCAAGCCTTTTCCCTTAACGCCGTTACACGTTCCTGCCCAGTTCCTCTGCTTCCGCAAGCGCCGGCTGGTCCTCTACCTCTCCAGGCAGGGTCACGCCTCCCGCAAACACCGTACCCCGGAGCTGCGCCTTGGCAAAGCAGTCCACCCAGCCCTGGATGGCCGTTTCCGCCCCCTGCGGGGTGGCAGGATCCTCTTCCGCCGCTGCGCTGAGAAAATAAATATCCCGGAACTGATAATCCGCAGGAAACAGCGGGTTGGCCCGGTCCAGCAGCGTCTTCAGCTGCCCGGAAATGCTGTAATAATAGATGGGAGATGCAAAGGCAAGCACCTGGCTCTCCTTCATTTTAGCCACAATCGCCGGAGCAGCATCCTTGAGCACGCATTGCTGGGTCTTTTGGCAGGACAGGCAGCCAATGCAAAATTGCAGCTCCTTGCCTTGCAGGCTCACAAACTCCACTTCATTTCCCGCTTCCTCAGCCCCTTTGGCAAAGGCCCGGGCCAACGCCTCCGAATTGCTGTTTTTCCACAAACTGCTGGAAATCACAAGAACTTTTTTAGACATATTTCCTCCCCCTACAGCTTAACCTCGTTTTTTGTCATCGTATCGCTATATATTATAAGCTTATACCGGTTCTATAACAAATACTTTGCCTTTATGCAGAGTCATGCCTAAAACGTATAAAAGTAGTGACCAGCTGACTTTGTTTTACTTTGTTTTGCTTTGTTTCAGCCTTCCCGGTAGGACAGCAGCGTATCCAGCTCCTTGCGTTTGGGCATGGCCGGTACCGCTGCCGGATGCCCCAGGGCAATCAGCGCCGAAACGGACTGGCCTTCCGGCACCCCCACCACCTGGGCCACCTTGGCCTCATCATAAATGCCCATGACCACCGTTCCCAGCCCCAGCTGGTGAGCGGCCAGGCACAGGGTCTGGGCCGAAATTCCCGCGTCAAAGGACTGCCAATGGGTCCCCTTGGAGGTGGTGAAAGAACCATCTCGTTCGTACCCGGACCTGCCGTCCACGGTGGTCAGCACCACCAGACAGGGAGCGTGCAAAATGGTGTTGTAGTTGCCTTTGAAACCCAGAATACATTCTTCCGCCAGCTGGGTCAGCTTGGCCCGATCATACACCGCAATAAACCGGGAAGTTTGGGTGTTCTTCCAGCTGGGCGCATAGGCGGCCAATTGGATAATCTGTTCCAGCTCCTCATGACTTACCGGCTGGTCGGTGAATTGCCGGACGGACCGGCGCGTTTTGATGCAATCGATGGTTTCCATACTGACTCCTTTGGTTCTTTTTTATTTTGTTCCTTGGCACAAGGGCTTGGCAAACTCCCGGATGGCCTGGGCAATTTCCTCACAGCAGGATTCCAGGGCAAAATGGCCGCTGTTCACCAGTTTGATGACGGCCTGGGGCAGATCCCGCTGGAAAGCCAGCGCCCCAGCGGGGATAAAGGATGGATCGTTCTTCCCCCATACCGCTAGCAGCGGCGGCTGCTCCTTTCGCAGGTACTCCTGAAAGGCCGGGTACAGCTTCACATTGTTTTGGTAGTCGAAAAGCAAATCTGCCTGGATTTCTGCATACTCCGGCCGCTGGGTGTAGAAAATATCCAGGGAATACCCGTCTGGAGACACACTGCCCGGCTCCGTGCCAAAGGTATACTGGCCATAAATGGTCTCCGGGACAAAAGCACTTTTGTACTGCTCCCGGAGTTCCGGCGTGGGATGCTCCCAATACGCCTTCCGAGCGGCCCACTTGGCCCCCAGTCCTTCCTCGTACACGTTGCCGTTCTGGCTGATGATGCCCCGGATCCAGTCCGGATGCTTCCTGGCAATCCGAAAACCAATGGGCGCCCCATAGTCAAACACATACAGAAAGAAAGAATGCAGCCCCAAAGCCTCCAAAAAGCCCTCCACCACTTCTGTCAGGTGGTCAAAGGTATAGGCAAAAGCCTTGCGGGAAGGAATGGCCGATTGGCCAAAGCCCGGGTAATCCGGGGCGTACATATGAAAATCCTGTTCCAGCCGGGGCAGCAGGTCCCGGAACATATGGCTGGCCGAGGGGAAGCCGTGGAGCAGCACCAGTACCGGCTTCTCCGGATTTCCAGCCTCCCGATAAAAAATATCTAGGCCCTGCACTTTGATGGTATGAAATGTTGTCATGATTTCTCCTTTAGACCAAACATGGTATTCAGCAATTTGCGGCCTTCGGCCGTCCGAAAAATCCTATCCCGAAAATTGGCCACAGCCGTCAGCGGCAGCTGCTTTTCGTAGGCATTCACCATAAAAACCGCCTCCACCAGCACCTGGAAAGCCAAACTGTCAATGGCCCCGTACTGGTGATGGTGCCCCACTATAAACTGCACCCGCTCTACCTGCTCCCGGGTATACCCCAAGGGTTCCAGTACGGAAGGAACTTCCTGTACCCCCAGGGCTTCGTGGTATCGCCGGAACGCCGCCCCATGCAGGGCCTCCGCCTTCCGGGCGCCTATATCGTGGACCAGGGCCGTGGTTTCCAGGAGAAACAGTGTTTCTCCGTCCAGCCCCTCCAGCTGCCCCAAAAGCCGGGCCAGGCTGTGCACCTTCAGCAGGTGCTGCAGCCGTTTGGGATCTCCCTGATTATAAATCGCCATAGCAAGCTTCAGCCGTTCCAAGGGTTCCAGCATAAAGGCCTCCTTACCACAATTTCTTGTACAATTCTTTCAGCACGCCCGCATTCAGTACCCGCCGGGTGTTGGCAGGGCTGCCGCTGTCCATGGCATCTTCTGCCATCTTGTCGATTTGGGCAAAGAAAGCCGCCCGGTCAACGCCGTATTCGGCCAAAGTGGGCACCTGGCAGGTCTCGCACAGGTCCCGCACCGCTGCCAAAAAGGCTTCCGCAGCCGCGTGGTCCGGTAAAGAGGCCTCTGCAGCCCCCACGGCCCGGCCCAAGGCAGCAAACCGCTCATACGTTCCCGGTAGGGCGTATTCCAGGCAGACCCCCAGCAGCATGGCGTTGGAAAGCCCATGGGGCACGTGGAACAGCGCTCCAATGGGCCGGCTCATGCCATGGACCAGGGTCACCGAAGAATTGTTGAAAGCCATGCCCGCTTCCAGGGCCGCCATAGCCATTTCTTCCCGGGCCTCAGCATTCTGCCCCTCCCGATAGGCGGTGGGCAGATTGGCAAAAATCCGTTTCACCGCGGACAGCGCCAGGGTGTCCGTCAGAGGCTGGGCCTTTTTGGAGGTATAGGCCTCAATGCTGTGGGTCAGTGCGTCCAGGCCCGTGGAAGCCGTTACCCTGGCAGGAGCCGACAGCGACAGCGCCGAATCTACCACGGCCAGGTCCGGCAGCAGGGCCGCCCCTTTCAGCAGCATTTTTACCTGGGTTGCCGTATCCGTAATAATGGTAAACTGGGTAGCTTCCGACCCAGTGCCCGCCGTGGTGGGAATGGCAACCATTCCCGGCAGCGGCCCGGCAATCTCCTTGCCCAAGTAGTCCGACAGCTTCCCAGGGTGCACCGCCAGCACCCCAATGGCCTTCATGGCATCCAGAGGGCTGCCGCCCCCCAGACCTATGAGAAAATCACAGCCCGCAGCCCGGTATTCCCGGAGCCCTTCCAGAATCATGGTATCCGTGGGTTCCCCGGAAATCCCGTCGTACAGCGCCAGCCCAATACCCTGCTGTTCCAGCAGTTTTTCCACCCGGCCCGCCGTACCGTCCTTTACCGCATGCTTGCCCGTAACCAATAGAGCCTTTTTCCCATAACTTTCCAGCCCGCTGCCCAGAACTTCCAAGGCCCCTTGGCCCGTAACCACCTTTTTCGGAATGCAAAATACTCTGCTCATATGCTTCTCTCCTTTTGCTAATGCTAGTTTACACCCATTCAGGGCTGTGGTATATTATTAAATATATAACCTGTAATCTTATTTTTATATATCACATCAAAAAACAGGAGGCAGACCATGGATCTCCAAGAACTAAAATTTTTCCGGGCCGTCGCAGCTGAAGGCAGCCTGTCCAAAGCCGCCCAAAAACTGAACTACGCCCAATCCAACCTTTCCACCAAAATCAGCCAGCTGGAAAAAGAACTCCATACCGAACTGTTCCATCGCTGCAGCCACGGCGTCACCCTGACCCCCAAAGGAGAACAGCTGCTCCAGTATGCAGAAAAACTCCTGAACCTGGCCGCCGAAACCGAAGCCGTCCTGAAAGACGACGGCACCGCCAAAGGCAGCCTGACTCTGGGCTCCATGGAATCCACCGCCATGACCCTGCTGCCCCCGCTCCTGTCCCGCTATCATGCAGAAAACTCCCAGGTAGCCCTGCGCATCCAGACCGGCACCACCGCCGCTTCCCTCCAGGGCGTATTGGACCATACCCTGGACGGAGCCTTTGCTGCCGGTCCCCTGCGCCACCCTGGGTTAGGCACCAAACTGGTGCAGACCGAACGGCTGGTGCTGGTAACCCCCAAAGGCAGCAGCCGGACCCCTGCAGAAGCCCTGCTCCGCCAACCCCTTCTGGTGTTCCCCCAGGGCTGCTCCTACCGCAAAACCCTGGAAGCCTGCCTGTCCTCCCGGGAACTTCTTCCCGAAAAGATTATCGAATTTACCTCCCTGGGAGCCATCTTGGCCAGCGTCAGCGCCGGCCTGGGCATCAGCCTGTTCCCCGAAGCCGTGGTCAGTGCCTTTGCGGCCGCCGGCACCCTGGACCTGCAGCCCCTGCCCGAGCCCTTTGATACCCTTCCCACCCTGTTCATCTACCGTAAGGACGGCTTCATGGAACAATCCCTGCGCCAGCTTTTGGCTCTTTTGTAATACAACTCTATCATAGCAAAGGAAAGCAAAAAATAAAGAGGCAATAAAAAATGGGGGGGGAAAATAATACTTACCCCCGAAAGAAAAATGGCTTGCGAACTTAAATGAGTTCGCAAGCCATTTTTCTTGTTCTTTATAACTGTATCCTAACAAACTTCCTCAGGCAGTCCTGCGGACTGTCAGCCCCTACAACGCTTGGCGCTCAGCTCCAATTCTCAAGGCTATATGCCGCAGAGAATTGGTTAATATGAGCCGTGTGATAGCGGCCTGCAAAGCGAACCCGCAGGGTGAAGCTGCGCAGCGAGCCGCGAACCACTTTGGCTAGCAGCGAACCGCTCAGGGGCCATTCATAACCGTCAGAACTCCAGTGTTTATCAATACGGGTACTATAACTATAGTTCAGACTTTACTTGACCAGCAGCGGCCTAGCATGCCTCCTTCAAGCGTGGTATGCTATGAATAAAGTAGACTGGCATATAGTTAAACCTCCTGGATTCGTTGAAAGGAGAGTATGTAAAATGTCTATATCGAAAGTCAGTGCAGAGGATAAATTAAAGGCTGTCAAAGCTGTTCTTGCTCATGAAGAATCACCAATGG
>NZ_QRMX01000015.1:0-42927 GCF_003472805.1 Acidaminococcus sp. AM05-11
ATTATTAGGAACTGTCTACTTGACGGGGAGCACACCAAGCGTGAAGGAGGTGGCAGCCACTACCTTCCACGTTTACGGGGAAGGGGAACAGCCCGTAGGGTGGTGGAAAGGGGGCTGACGGAGAAAGTTTCTAATTGTAAGGACGCTGCTGATTGGAACACGGCGAACCACTCGAGAGGTGGCACCGGAAGGTGACGAAGAGAGTTTCATAAAGGAACAAATAGCAAAATAAATATATTCTGTTTGATAAAAAAGTGTTGCTTTTCCGCAGCCCTTGGCCGCAGAAGGAACCTTCCCCACCCAGGGCCCTTGGATTCTTGGTGTGGCCCGTCCCTCCCCTTCCTGTTAGGCGGGGAGGGCATCGGGTAGTGCTGGCCGGTTCTGTAGGAGTTTTTGATTGTGAATGTAGTGGTAAAGCTATCGTAACGATGAGCAATTGACCAGTGGTGGTCTGGAAGCCTACCACAAGCGTGTGGTAGGTGTCAGCCAAAGGCTGACGGAGGAAGTTAATTACTGCCTTCCACTTACCTGTTCGCTATGCGAACAGGAAAAGGGGAAGGTGCCGGCGAACTCGCCGGCGGATGGGGTTCAAAAGTAGAATGTCTGCACTACACCCGTTGAGAATGTCGACCAAAAATCCGGGTACAAAATTTTCTGTAGTTGAGTTACCATTCTCACTGTACTAGCCCCAGCGGGGACAGACCTTTCCCTTAGGGAAACTGGCCCCAGCAGGTGCCAATAGGGAAATCACAACAGCAGTTTTGCCTATCCCCTCCACCCACACAATTTTTTGTACTCTTTAACGCTCTACCACACACTCCCTTGTATCATGTACCTTTCTGTACACTTATCCTTTCATGCAATTTAGTTCCTGTCTATAACTATTCTTTCCTTAGACTTTATAAAAGAACAAGACTATAATAAAGTAGAAAGATGTGATAAATATTATAACAAAAACCTTATAACTCAAAGGTTGCGGGAAAACCTTTGCTTGCCTTGCGAAAGGGGGAAAGTCGGTGCCGTAGGGGGCACTGGCATAAAAATGGGGAATAACAATGGTAGAAAACAACACAGTTTTAGACAAAGAAAACAGCTTTTGACGGTATTGGTGCTTAGCAGTATTCTGGGGATGGGTCTGTACGCAGTACCTGCTTGGGCAGAGACGAAGACCATCAGCGGGGACGAAGTAAAGGTCGAAACCAAAACCAGCGGCGTGCAAACGACTGCGATTAATCTGGATAACGGCGGTATTGGCAGCAAAACTTCTGCCTCTGGCAATACGCTGACCATTTCCGGGGGAACAATCCCAGCTTCTGGCCCCGGCTCCAATATCTTTGGCGGCGTGGTGGCTTCTAATCTGAATTCTGCAGCAACGACGGTGAGTAATAACAGTCTGACCATTGCCGGCAATACTGCTATTGGGCAGGAAGGCGGTAAGGTTTTCCTTTTTGGTGGCTTTCTCAGTGATTATAAAGCAACAAAAGAGCCTACTGTTGAGACAGTAGGCGAACCCCAGGTCGATAACGATAAGGAACAATTTACGATTTCTGGAAATACGGTGACTGCTGCAGCAGTTAAAAATGCTGGTGAAGTATCAGTCTATGGCGGCGCCCAGGGAATACCTGACGATCCTCAATCTATTTGGATCCATAGGTACTATTTTGACGCGGGAACTGCTTCGGTGGTTAAAAATGCTGTGTATCTGGGGACTACTGCCCAAAAGGAAGCAGACGGCACCTATAGCAAAGAAGGTATTACGGAGAATACCATTTCCACAATAAAGGACAACTTTTATAGTAAGGTGTACGGCGGCTATGCTACCCAGGGCACGGCTGCAAATAACACCATAATAGCCAGAAACATCGGTCTAAACGATATTATGGTAGGCGGCATGAATTACTTCGGAGAAGCCAATTCCAATGCTGTAACTTTTTCTGGTTCCTATGGTTACGATGCCGTGATTATTGGCGGTTTTTCTGAAGCAAACTATCTCTGCCCCAATGGGGATGTAAAATACAATACGGTTTCCATCACGGATAGTATTAGCCATATGGTTATCGGTGGTTCTGCTTATGCCAATGCCAATAGACAGGGCGGTGATTTCGAAACCGCTTACTTGGGCTTCAGCGCCATTGAAAACCACGTGACAATCCAGGGTGATTCCAGTATTGACGGCGTATTTGGCGGCATGAGCCATGGCGGTGCCGTTTCTAATACAGTAGATGTAATCAGTGGAAGCGTCGCCAACATTTGGGGCGGATATTCAGAGGGCATGTTTGAATGGAATGGCAGTTCCATTTCTGCCGAAAAAAATAGCGTGACCATTGGCAAAAAAGATGGTTCTACAAAGCCTATCATTGGGTCTACAGTAATTGGCGGCCAGGCCACGTTTGAAAATGCCATACAGAATCAGGTCCAGATTTACAGCGCAAGTGTAGGGGATGAAGAGGCCTCTTTGCCAGTTACAGTAAGTCGGTCGGATTCCTATAGCCATTGGAGCGAATTCCGTCAAATCACCCATACGATTGCCGGCGGGGTAGCAACCAATATTTCGGATGGAGATGACTTTGATGGAGGACAAGCCATTGATAACCACGTTTCCATCAATGACAGTACCATCGGGACCGAAATCTCCAACATCTACGGAGGCTACAGCGGTTTAAATGCATCAACTAATACAGTAACCTTGACCAATACAACCGCTGCTTTGGGAACAGAGACACCAGACTATAACTGGACGAAACTTGAAGCGAGGGGTATTTTTGGCGGCAAATCTGAAGAAGGAAACGTCAGTCAGAATACAGTCACCTTAGACAATTCCTCGGTGTACGGGGATACCTCCTTATATGGCGGACTCTCTTTTGAAGGGAATGTATCGGACAATAACGTCATTGTTAAGAACAATTCAGAAGTAGGTGTTGATTCCTTGTATGGCGGCTATAGCCATTTTGAGGGAACCGTTGAAAAGAACTCCATACAACTGGAGAAATCCACACTTACAGAAAATGCGTCTTTGTATGGCGGGTATGCAGGTCATGACGCTGTTTCCAATAACAAAGTTTCGCTTTCCCAAATGGATAAAAGCCAGGTTGCGGCAATCTATGGCGGCTATTCCCATGGTTATAGTAAGGATGACTTTTATGAAGCTAAAAACAATGAAGTGAATATAGAAGCCACAGAGCTGACAAATCTGGAACAACTTTATGGGGGTTATGCCTATAATGGAAATGTTTCCGGAAACAAAGTCAACCTGAAAGAGGCAACCATTACTGGAGATAACCTTGAATTAGCTGTGGCTAGCGGAAATAACAGCTATGCCAAGGACAATGCATTATCTATTGATACTTCCACCATTACAGGCCTTAGCCAAATCTATGGCAGCAAAAACGACGAAACCACCAGTGATAACAAATTTTCCATTACAGGCAGTGATTTGGCTTTTTCCAACAGCAATTCCTCTACTCTTATAGGAGCCTATGGCAGGACGGTTTCCAATAATACGTTTTCCATCTCCGATTCTAGAGTAAGCAATATGCTTATGCTTGTTGCGAATAATGCCAATGAAAATGCCCTCGACAATTCTACAACCCTGACCAATGCCAAAATCTCGGGTTTGCAGATGCTTGTTAATGCTTATGCTAATGAAACTTCCGAAAACAACAAACTTACTATCTCGGGAGGTTCTCTGACCTATGAGACAGAAACGAACGGCGAGCCAATTCCACCAGAAGCTTCACTTCTGATAGGCGGCAAAGGAAACATTATGGCCCATAATAACCAATTGGAGATTACGGGAACCTCTATAACCGATGCACAAACCATTTATGCTGGCGAAAGTGACAATGTTGCCCTTGAAAATCAGCTGACCATTACGACGGCCAATATTTCCGGTGCTTCTACGATTGCTGGCGGCAAATCTTCCGGGCTATCACAATACACTTACGAGGGCCTAACTGTTCTCAGAGATCCCTGTGCCTATTGGAACAAGGTGGATATTAGCGGCGGCAGTGTTACCGCAGAAAATATCTACGGCGGTTATGTAACCAAAAGCACAGAAGAAAGCTCGGCTGACGTGAGCAGCCATGTGTTTGAAAACGAAGTAACCCTTGGCAGCGGCGTAACGGCTGATAATGTCATTGGTGCGTACACGACTATGCCTGGTGATACCTATGGCAATACTGTTACGGTGGAAGGCGGTACCATCCAAAAGAACCTGATTGGCGGCAAAACGCCAAGTGGTGAAACTACTGGCAACACCCTGAATATTTCTGGCGGTACCATCGGCACCACCGAGGCTGTAGATGATGACGGCAATCCCATTACCAACGGCAACCTGATTGCCGCAGGCTATACGGATAACGGCGCAGCCGATAGCAACACCGTCAACGTCTATGCCGGTACTCTGGGCCACATGATGAGCCTCTACGGCGGCTACAGCACCACCGAAAGCACCGGCAATACGCTGAATCTCTACACCAAGGACAACACGGTAGAAAATCTGGGCTATTTCCAGACCCTGAACTTCTACGTGCCAGCAAACGCCAAGGCTGGGGATACCATGCTGGAGGTTACGGGCACCGCCGACGTTCACGGCGCAGCCATTAACGCCGGGGTGGAGGATACCACCCAGCTGAACCCGGGCGAAGTCATCAACCTGATCCACGACGGAAATAGCGAAATCAACACCAAGGACACCAGCTACGCCATGATGGACGGCAAGGACATCGTTACCGACGCCGCCTTCCTCCAGCGTCGGGCTTACATTAAGCCCCAGGACGCCAACACCATTGTCCTGTATGTGCCCATCGACAGCCAGCCCATTCTGCACCCGGATACAGAGGTGATCGCTGACGGCCAAGCCAATGCTGCTAGCACGGTAGCCAATGGCTCCGATGCCGCCGTCACCGACGGTCTCCAGGCAGCCCTGACCGCCTGGGCCGAAAGCCACGAAGCCGCTCGGCTTCGGGAAGACGACCATGCCGCCATGGATATGATGGGCAGCCCCTACATTTCCAGCCCGGCAGGTATGAGCATCAGACAAAGCACTTCCATGGTGGCCGCTTCACCCCTTGACGCCGCAGACGCCAAAAACGCCAACGTAACCCTCAGCGCAGAAGAAATCGCAGCTAGAGAAGAACGGGATGTAGAAGCCAAGTTTACCCCCTACGTCATGCTGGGTGGTCACAACCTGCGCTACAACAGCAGTTCTACCGTGGATACCAATGGTTTCAACGGCGAACTGGGTTTTGTCCGGAGAATCTTCAAGAAAGACTACGCCGACACCATCATGCCCTTTGTAGAATACGGTACCGGCAACTACACCATCTACAAAAACGGTACCCGGGGCGACGGCAGCCAGCGGTATGTAGGCGCCGGCATCCTCCTTCGCAGAGACCAGGAAAACGGCGTCCACTACGAAGGCCTGGTGCGGGCCGGCCGCCTTAACGGCGACTATGCCGGCCGCATTGCCGGCTACCGCACCACCTATAACTCCGGAGCAGGCTACATCGCCGCTCACGCCGGCCTGGGCAAGATTTACCGCCAGGACAGCAACGACTACAACCTGTACGGCAAATTCTTCTATTCCCATCTGGGCGGCGACAGCGTCACCCTGCACAGCAGCTTAGGCAGCGCCGATTACGAACTGGACAGCGTCAATTCCTATTGGACCCGCTTGGGCTTCCGGTGGACCAAACATCTGGATGAAGACACCACCACCTTCTACGCCGGCTTAGGTTGGGATTACGAATTTGACGGCAAAGCCACCGCCCGGTATAGAGACTACACCACCCCCGACGCCAGCATGAAAGGATCCAGCGAATTCCTGGAATTAGGTTGGCAGAGCAAAGTTACGAAAGAGAACCCCTGGGGTGCCGATGTGAGAGTCACCGGGTGGAACGGAGTGAAACAAGGCTTCACATATGGTGTAACGATTACAAGACGTATGTAAATGTGAAATAAGGTAAAAAAAGCATTCCGCCAGAAGTATAGAACTTTTGGCGGAATGCTTTTTTGTGTGAAATCGGGGGATTGGATGGGGGCTGACAGGTAGTGCTGAAGAAAAAGGACGACGTACTACAGTTTCTACGAAACTGTGCGGTGCTTTTTCAGAATATATGGCGGCGCCAGCGCCGCAGAAGGAGCCTTCCCCACCCAGGGCCTTGGATTCTTGGTGTGGCCTGTCCCTCCCCTTCCTCATAGGCGGGGAGGGCATGGGGTAGTGCTGGCCGGGACTGTAGATGTTTTTGATAGCGAATGTAGTGGTAAAGCTATCGTAACGATTAACAATTGACCAGTAGTGGCTATAGAACGCTTCCTGCAAGCGTGTAGGAAGTGTCGCCATAGGCGACGATAGAAGTTTATCAAAGCTTTTCGCGGCGCCGGCGCCGCGTCTGCCTTCCACTTACCAGTGCACTGCTTGGCGTGCACTGGAGAAGGGGAAGGGTGGCTGCGCCCAAGAGTAAAACGCAGCCGGGATGGGGTTCAAAAGTAGGCTGCCTGCACCACACCCGTTGAGAACGTCGACCAAAAATCCGGTACAGAGTTTTCTCCAGCTAAAAATTGCCCTTGGGCAATTTTTCTGTAGTTGCTTCTCAAACCCCGGCACCAGTGCTAGACCCTGCCGACCGTACTGTTATTAAAAATTCGCGAGGATTCCCTGCACCAGCACCAGGAAGTTCGCTGACCGTACTGCATCTCCCCCCACAACCAAAAAAGACAGCCTGTGTGCCAATGGGGGTGGCAACACAGGCTGTCTTTTTCAAAAACAAAACGGGAAAGGAGGCAGGATTCGTTCCAAGGGGAGGGAACATACCTGCGGGGGATAGGTTATCGCCGCAGAACTCCATGGGGGAGAAGCTCTGCTAAAGCCGTGGATTTCTCGTCCTCCGTCCACAAGTGAAAAACGCATGTCCGTCAATAATGAATTACCTATACCTTGTGAAATCGGTTCCTAGAAATTCATTGCTTGTATCTTTATTATAACATGAATAAAATGAAATACAACACACTAAAGTGTTAACAAAGCAATTTTCCAGCTTTTCCAGGCTAATACCTGGACCAGCAACCCCAGAACCCGTTCTAATCGCTTCTGACAGCCCAAACACTGCCTTGTCCGCAAGTCCCATTCCCGGCATATTTTATTTTCCTTTATCGCATAAAAAGCAAGAAAAAACGCATAAAAACTGATAAAAAGATAAAAGTGTATACTTTCGTATAATTGAAAACCACTTTTATTGCTGTTATGATGATACTAGAGCTTCAACAAGAGCGTATGGGTTAACCACCCAACCACCCTGAGCACGTTCATACCGATGGTTGGCTCCCCCTGGGAGCATGATCATAATTCCCACTTTGTGAAAAGCAGGCAGACCTCCTTAATCCCGTTTGGTGGCTGCCTGCTTTTCGTTATGCTGGGCAGCTGTTAAAAATGCGTCTTTCCTTGGGTTGAACTTTTCCGCCAATATCCTCAGCGGCGGCAACGTCCAAAGCGGCAACAACGCCTACGCCGCAGCTGGAGCCGGCGCCGGACAGGTACTGGCCCACAACAAGCTGCTGAAATTTGTGGGCGCAGATGACAACAGTGCCAGCAAGTTCTCTGTTACCACAGAAAACCAGGACGCTAAAAACGTCTACGGCAATGCCCTGAATGCTCCGAATGTAGTGAATGCAGCCATCGCCGGCACCGGCGCAGCAGCAGACTACTTTAACGCAGCCGCCAACGACCAGATTAACCCCACCACCGCTGGCCAGGCAGCCGCTATGAACAGCGTCAACGCAATGAGCGAACTGGGCGGCGTGCAGCATAGCCTGTATGCAGCAAACAACCTGTTTGACAACGCCGTGATGAACCATCTGGCAAACCACGACGAAGATAAGGACGTTTGGGCCCACTACATCCACGACAAAGAAGACATCGACGGCCTGTCCTTGGACGCCATGGGCGGAGCAAACTACGACAGCCAGTATAACGGTATCGTAGCCGGCGCCGACCTGTACAGCAAGAACGGCGTAACCGCCGGTGCAGCCCTGACCTACATCGATGGCGACATCGACGGCAACACCCTGGGCACCAGCGTGAAGAACGAAGCCAAATACTACGGTGCCAGCCTGTACGGCAGAGTGGAGCAGGGCCGCACCTCCTACTTGGGAGACATCTCCTGGCTGCGCGGCAAGAACGACCTCACCCTCAACGGCAGCGGCAAAGAAGTCACCGGCTCCGTGGATTCCAACGCCTTCAGCGCCGGCGTCCGGGCAGAGCAGCACTTTGACGTAGCCGGCGGCAGCCTGACCCCGTACGTAGGCATCCGCTACGCACACCTGGACTACGGCGACTACACCGACAGCCTGGGCATCCACCACGACAGCGACGCCTCCAACCTGTGGCTGGCACCCTTGGGCGTACGGTACACCAACACCGTAAAGACCGGTAGCTGGACCCTGAAACCTGTGGCTGAAGTAGGCTACCTGTGGACCTTCGGCGACAGAGACGGCAACGACAGAGTCAGCCTGAACGGCGCTGCCGATACCTTCGGGTATGAAGTCGCCGACGACGGCAGCTTCTACGGCAGATTGGGCCTGGAAGCCGAACACGGCCGCATGACCTACGGCATCGGCTACCAGTACCAGAAAGGCAGCAGCGTGAAGAGCAATGCGTTCACATTTGCACTGAAGTATAAGTTCTAAGGTAAAAGTAGGAAATAGAGAAATAGTACAAGGGGAGAACGTCCAACAGCTTGAAGCCTAAAAAACAGACTTCAAGCTGTTGAGGAATCAAGATAGAATATACGAAATGGCTGGAGACAATCCGTGATGGATTGCCTCCAGCCATTTTATTGCGGCGCCAGCGCCGCAGAAGGAGCCTTCCCCACCCAGGGCCCTTGAATACTTGGTGTGGCCCGTCCCTCCCCTTCCTCATAGGCGGGGAGGGCAGAGGACGTGCTGGCCGGTTCTGTAGGTGTTTTTGATAGTGAATGTAGTGGTAAAGCTATCGTAACGATTAACAATTGACCAGTAGTGGTTTGGAAGCCTACCACAAGCGTTGCGTTCACATCCAAGAGCCAAAAGGCTCTTGGCTAATGTGAGCCATGCGACAGCCGTCCAGGAGCCAAGCCTGTAAGGCGATGGCGAATGGAATACGGCGAACCGCTGTGGTAGGTGTCAGCCAAAGGCTGACGGAGGAAGTTTAACCAGCCTTTTCACGGCGCTAGCACCGCATATGCAAGAACCAAACCTCTATCGACGCCTTGCGGCGCCACTTCCTACACGTTTGCAGGAAGCATGCATAAACACCACGGTTCAGTTTCTTATCAGCACTATATTTTAGATTTTACTTGGCCAGTAGTGGTTTGGAAGCCTCTTTCAAGCATTGCGGTCGTGTCCAAACAGCGCTACAAGTATTCTAAAAGCTGTTTGGTATACACGACCCATGTGATAGCGGCCTGCAAAGCAAGTCCATAGGACGCAGCTGCGCAGCTAGCCGCGAACCACTAAAGAGGTGTCAGTCACTGCGTGACTGACGGAGAAAGTTTAATTATTGCCTTCGCCTTACCAGTGCACTGCTTGGCGTGCACTGGAAAAGGGGAAGGTGCCGGCGAATTCGCCGGCGAATGGGGTTCAAAAGTAGGATACCCGCACTACACCCGTTGAGAACATCGACCAAAAATCCGGTACAGAGTTTTCTCCAGCAAAAAATTGCCTAAGGGCAATTTTTCTGTAGTTGAGCTACCGTCCTCACCGCACTAGCCCCAAATGGGGACAAACCTTTCCCTTAGGGAAAGTGGCACCGTAGGTGCCAATAGGGGACACAGCGAGCCCCACCCAAAACCCATAATCCCTTTCCACAAATAACCACTCCTAGAAAATTGTCCGAAATATAATAACTACATTTCTACTCTCATGCTATAATACGGGTATAAAAAAGTATCTCACTCTTTAACAAGCAATTTGGCCACATTGGAGGTTTGGTGCGAAAATGTCTTAGGGGGCATTTTCGGTATAGGTGAAGGGAGGCAGGCCAGCTGTCCTAAGGGGACTTCTGACAATTTTTATGGGGAGTAAAGAGCAGCGCAGCTGCACAGCGGTGATTCTTTCCAGCATTTTGGGTATGGGGTTGTATGCCGCTCCGGCTATGGCGGATCCGGTTACCGTGACGGGTGCTATTACCCAGGCGGAAACGACCGGCAACAGCGATACCGGTACAGCCAGCGGCAATACACTGACCGTTACGGAGGCTACGCTGGACCTGAAAAGAGCAACCGTTTATGGTGGTAAGGCTGCTGATGAACAAGCAGGCAGCGCGTCAAAGAATACGGTAACTGTCACAAACAGCAGCCTTACCAGCCTGGATATCGTTGGAGGTTACTCTTCTGGACCAGCTGAGGGGAATACCGTCATCATTGCTAGTACAAGTGCCGTTGGCTCTATAACAGGTGGGAATGGCAATAATGCCAGCAATAACCGGGTGGAAATCTATGGTTCTTCAGGCCCAAACTACGGTGGGTTTGTTGATGCAGGCGATGCGCTGGGAAACTACGTCCTGATTGATACGGCAGCCGATAATATCGGCACTACCTATGGCGGTTTTTCCCTAAAGGGTGACGCCAATGCCAACACGGTGGAAGTCAAAAGCGGCGTTGTGAACCAGGCAATCGGAGGCAATGGGGAAAACACGGCAAACAATCGTGTGATTATGAGCGGCGGAACGGATCATTATATGCTGATAGGCGGCTATGCAAATGGTTATGGAGGAACGTCATCCAACAACCAGGTCACCCTCACCGGCGGTGAAATTACCTATAATGACAGCCAAATGCCCGCTGCCAGCGGTGGCTGGGCTCCCTTTGGCAGCGCCGACCAGAATAGCGTAGAAATCAGCGGCACAGCAGCTGTTGCAGGCAATGTCTATGGCGGCGGCTCCCTTTTAGGCAATGCTGCCAATAATACCGTCAAAATTTCCAGCGGCACCGTGGGAGGAAATGTAGCTGGAGGCGCGGCACTCAATGCCGGTACTTCCTATTCCCTTACCCCCAATCCCACAAATGCCACCGGCAACACCGTGGAAATCAGCGGCACAGCAGCTGCTGCAGGCAATGTGTACGGCGGCTATGTGAACCTTTATGTTGATTATTATATTCCCACAGCGACCGCACCGGTGGGTGATGCGTCCCAAAACACTGTCAAAATTTCTGATGTCTCCCTTTCTGGCGATGTCTACGGCGGCTATACTGTTTACGGCGATGCCACGGGTAACACCACCAGCCTGACGAGCACCACCCTAAGCGGCGATGCCTATGGCGGCTATACTGCACATGGTACCGCTTCGGGCAATACCGTTTCCCTTACCAATGTCACCGCCGATACACAGATGAAAGAAATCGTCGGCGGCCGGGCTCTCATAGGCACAGCTTCTGACAACACTGTAACCGTGGAGGGCGGCACTTATTTCAATGTGTACGGCGGGGCTACAGGCTCAGCCGCCGAATACGAACCCATTGCCTCACTGCCAGCGGGTGTGACAGAGACCGGCGACGCCACCGGCAATACTTTGATCATCAAAGGCGGCACTATTTTCACCGCAGCCGCTGGCCGGGCCAATGAACTGGAGTATACCAATGCAGAAGGAAATACGGAAAATCTAGCAAAAGGCGATACTACCGGGAATACCCTCTACGTCTATGACGGGGATATTACAGCGGCCGTAGGCGGCTATGGCGGCACCAACGTCAAAGATAATACCGCCAGCATGAGCGGCGGTACCGCTGCCAGACTGGTAGGCGGGGCCACCATCCTGGGCGAAGAAGGGACCATTTCAGGAAACCATGTTTCCCTTAGCGGCGGTACTGTCACTTATTATGTAATTGGCGGCGAAGGTGCCGAAGCCGAAGGCGCCAGTACCGTCTCGGACAATAGCGTTTCCATCTCCGGCGGCACAGTCGCACAAAACGTAGCTGCCGGCACCACCGTCAGCGGCGATGCTACAGGCAATACCCTGACCATTTCCGGCGGTACCATTGGCACGACGGAAGGGGACACCAACTACATCGTGGGCGGCGCATCGGTACAGGGCGCAGCCAACGATAACACGGTCACCATCACCGGAGGCACCTTAGGCACCATGATGAGCCTCTACGGCGGCTATAGCGAACTCGAAAGCACCGGCAACACCCTGAATTTTTACACCAAAGACCAGACCGTCAAGAATCTGGACTACTTCCAGACCCTGAACTTCTACGTGCCGGCCGGCACCGTTCCGGGAGAGACCATGCTGGAAGTCACGGACACAGCGGATGTCCATGGAGCAGCAGTGAACGGCGGCATTGACGACAGCGTGAAACTGAGCCCTGGCCAGGTCATCAACCTGCTCCACGATGCCAATACCATCAGCACCACCGGCACCACCTACAGCATGATCACCGGCAAAGACGTGGTCACGGACCCCGGCTTTGTCCAGCACAAAGTCCTCATTAAAGAACAGGACCCCAATACCATTGTCCTGTACATCCCCGCCGGGGACAAAGGTTTCCTGAACCCCGATACCAAACTGATCCCCGAGCAGCGGGAAGCCGCCATCAGCGAACTGGTGAACGCTTCCGACCTGGCCGCCACCCAGGGCTATGCCTCGGCTGTGGCAGCCTACGAAGCAGCCTGGCTGGAAGACCATTCCGTGGAAGCCAAATTTATCCCCTATGCCGTCATCGGCGGCCACGACCTGCGCTATGACACCGGCTCCTACGTGGACAGCCAGGGCCTTAACACCGAGTTGGGCTTTGTGAAACGCACCTTTGACGGCAATCACGCCGATACCCTCATGCCCTTTGCTGAGTACGGCAACGGCAACTACACCAGCCACCTGGACAGCGGCGCCAGAAGCGACGGCGACCAGCACTACCTGGGAGCCGGCCTGCTGCTTCGCAGAGACCTGCGCAGCGGCCTCCATTACGAAGGCATGCTCCGGGCCGGATACCTGTCCGGAGATTTCCGGGGCGTGCTAGCCGGTCACCGAGCCTCCTACGATACCGGTTCCCAATATATCGCCGCCCATTTGGGCCTGGGGAAAATCATCTCCAAAGGCCAGGACGACTTTGACTACTACGGCAAATTCTATTGGACCCATCTGGGCAGCGATACCACCGCTATTCATACCAATCTAGGCAGCGGCGACTACCATTTGGACAGCGTGAACTCCTATCGGACAAGACTCGGCCTGCGCTGGACCAGACATTTGGGCGCCCAGAACACCATCTATGCCGGCCTGGGCTGGGATTACGAATTTGACGGAGAAGCCAGAGCCCAGTACAGAGAATTTAGCACCCCCGCCCCCAGCGTCCAGGGAAGCAGCGGCATGCTGGAGCTCGGTTGGCAGAGCAAAGCAACGAAAGAGAACCCCTGGGGCGCAGATCTGCGAGTGACAGGCTGGACCGGAGCACAAAGAGGGGTAACATATGGGGTGACAATAAGCAGAAGACTTTAAACGTAAGCAAGAAAGTTTAGAGCGTACCGTAACAGTCGGAATTCAGGAAAACGGAGCACTTCCAACAGCTTGAAGCCCGAAAAGCAGGGCTTCAAGCTGTTGAGGAATCAAGATAGAATATACGAAATGGCTGGAGACAATCCACGATGGATTGCCTCCAGCCATTTTATTGCGGCGCCAGCGCCGCAGAAGGAGCCTTCCCCACCCAGGGCCTTGGATTCTTGGTGTGGCCCGTCTCTCCCCTTCCTGTTAGGCGGGGAGGGCAGAGGACGTGCTGGCCGGTTCTGTAGGTGTTTTAACAGTTAATGTAGTGGGAATGCGATTGTAACGACTAACAATTGACCAGTAGTGGTCTGGATGCCTACCACAAGCGTGTGGTAGGTGTCAGCCAAAGGCTGACGGAGGAAGTTAATTACTGCCTTCTCCTTACCAGTGCACTGCTCAGCGTGCACTGGAAAAGGGGAAGGTGTCGGCGCACTCGCCGGCGGATGGGGTTCAAAACCAAGATTCTCGCACTACACCCCGAAGACCGCACGACCAAAAATCCGGTACAGAGTTTTCTGCAGCTAAAAATTGCCCGTGGGCAATTTTTCTGTAGTTGAGCTACCATCCTCACCGCACTAGCCCCAAAAGGGGACGGACGTTTCCCATTCGGGGGGAGTCGTATCCATTTCTCAAGGCCTTAGCCGCTGAGAAATGGAATATACGACCCCTGCGACAGCCGTCCAGGAACCGAGCCTGCAAGGCGATGGCGACTGGAATACGGCGAACCGCTCGAGGATTCCCCGCACTAGCACCATGAAGTCCGCTGACCGCACTATTCCGCAAGCCACCCTCTATCGTGCCAAGAATCCCCAAAATTTATGTAAAATTCCCTATAATCCTGCTATAATAGTATTATGTAATAACTGTCGTAACAAGATGTTTGTAAGGGAGGGTGTATTATGGGGAAAGAAAGTAAATGGCTATATGCTTCTATCATGGCTGCTGTTTTTGCTGCGGGGGCAGGCTTGCATCCAGCCCTTGCAGCGGATGTTACCGGAAAGACCACGACGGTTGACACGGAAGTAAAGGTAGACGTCTACGGCGGTCAGGGCACCGAGGCAGGGGACAATGTCACCAAAAACACGGTGACCATCACCGAAACGGGCTATGTCACGTGGGGCAGGGTCTACGGCGGCTATTCTCCTTATGGCAAAGCCGATGAAAATACGGTGGATGCAGAAAATGCGTATGTCAAAGGCACGGTCTATGGCGGCTACGTTTTTCTTGATGAAGACAATACAAGCATCACTGCACCTTTTACGGCAGACGCCAGCGGCAATACGGTTACGCTGAAAAATACCACCGTGTTTAGCCTAATATATGGTGGTTCTGTAGAGCGTATCGGCGAAGACTCTGACCTGTTCCCGTATCTGCAGCCTTCTGCTGCCAGTAACAACACAGTGACCATCACCAATGAATCAACTACACCTATTACCTATCAGGATATCTATGGCGGCTACACGACTAAGGGCGATGCCAGCGGCAATACCATCAGACTGGAAGGGACCCTCAGCGGCAGTGGGGCGGAAGCCCAAACGA
This sequence comes from Acidaminococcus sp. AM05-11, assembly GCF_003472805.1. Classification (NCBI taxonomy): domain Bacteria; kingdom Bacillati; phylum Bacillota; class Negativicutes; order Acidaminococcales; family Acidaminococcaceae; genus Acidaminococcus; species Acidaminococcus sp. AM05-11. The sequence continues at coordinate 15,056 of NZ_QRMX01000015.1, forward strand.
ATGTGTTTGTGAAATCTAGATTTCTTAAACAATCTGCATATGTAACCGGCGGTGAAACGTGGGGTGGCAGTGCCAACGGAAACAAGGTCAGCTTGGAGAACATCGGCATTAACGATAACGTTATTGGCGGTTATACAGAAAATGATCTGTATGTATCGGACGATAGGAGGGCCTACGTCAGTACCAATGGAAACAGCATATATTTAAAAAATGTGTATGGCGCAGATGACGACTCGGGAAATAATCATTGGTCCGAGGCCCTCGGTGGCTATGTGCTTGTTTTTGCAGATTTAGACCCGGAAAACGAAGGAGCACAGCTATACGGTGAGAGCAATGATAATACGGTGACTCTGGTTGGCTCACCTGACATGCCCCAGTTGGCACACATCAAAACCGCCAGTGGCAGCTATACAGAATCCAATGCAAATTTCAATGTAAACGATACGAGTTCGGCTGAGCGCTATGCTGTATCCTTGAGCAGCAATGGTAATACGGTTTCCTTAAATCACTACCAGGCAGGAAATGTCATAGCCGGCAACTCCGGCACTGCCGTATATGTTTATAAGGAATATGGTTCTCAGAAGAACTCAAGTTCTCTATCCATAATCGCAAGTGACAGGGCAAATGACAACCGCGTCTTCTTGACGGACAGCACTGTTACCCGCAACGTCATTGGCGGTGGGACCGCTGCCTATATTGAAGCGGATGAGGCCATTGACCTGGGAATGACGCTTACACAGAGCATGAGCGATACGGCCACGGGCAATACAGTCGTTCTGACAGGAAGCAATGTGACAGGACAAATTGACAATGAGGAACTACGCTATGGGCACGTGGTTGGCGGCTTGGCCTTCCAAGGTACAGCCGCAGGCAATACGGTCAACCTTTCTGACAGCACGGTAACCAGTGCCTATGGCGGCGCTGCAGGTGAGTTGGGAACAGATGGCACGTTGAGAGACGACTTGAATGAAATAGCATTCCTGAGCGACACCTACGTAGGTGCTGAGACTCAAGCTAAGCTTACCAGCAAGGCCAAAGACAATACAGTCAACATGATCAGCGGCACCGCAGATTCCCTCTGGGGCGGCTACGCAAAAGCTTTTGAAATAACACAAAGCGATTATGTAAACCATGTAGAAGTTTTCACTACCACAAACTACGACAGCGGCTCCGCCAACGGCAACACAGTCAACTACTACGGCGGCACGGTGAATCAAAGTATCATCGGCGGCCAGTCCGAATCCGCCGCAACCAACGACAACATCGTGAACCTGTATGGAACCCTGGTGGGCAGCAGTGTCAGCCTCTCCGGCGGCATTGGCAAGACCGAAAGCACCGGCAATACCCTGAACGTCTATACCCTGAACAACAGTGTTGCCAACCTGGACCACTTCCAGAACCTGAACTTCTACGTGCCAACTGAGGCCGTAAACGGAAATACCATGCTGACAGTAACGGGTACGGCAGATGTGTCCGGGGCGTCCATTCAGGCTGGCGTGGAAAAGACCACGGCCCTTAAAGGCGGGGACGAAATCAACCTGCTGTATGATGCCAAGGGCATCACTGCGGACGGGGCGACCTACGGAACCCTGGCTGGCTTGGATACGGTTATGGATGCCGGGTTTGTGATCCGGCCGGTGGAGGTAAAGCAAAAGGACGCCAACACCCTTGTGCTGCACGTCCTGGAGGGCCAAAAGGCCACACTTTCTCCGGATACCAAACTCATTGCTGAATCCAGTGCCGCAGCCCTGAACTTCATTGGGGCAGGAGCGGATACGGCCCTGGATGCCGGCTTTATGGCAGCTTCCCAGGCCAGCCAGAACAGCGAAAGCCAGAAGAACTTTACGCCCTACGTTACTATCGGCGGGCAGAACATGCGCTACGATACCGGTTCCTATGTGGACAGCAACGGCTACGCCGGGAACCTGGGCCTGGTACGGCGCATTGCCAACGATAATTCCGTAGATACCATCATGCCCTTTGCCGAATACGGCAAAGGCAACTACACCAGCCACCTGGATAACGGCAGCCGGGGCGACGGTACCCAGCACTATGGCGGCGTAGGCCTGCTCTTGCGCAGGGACCTGAACAACGGTGTATATTACCAGGCCAGCCTCCGGGCCGGCGTCATGGACGGCGACTTCCGGGGCGCCCTGGAAGGCTACCATACCACCTACGACACCCATGCCCGGTACGCCGGCGCCAGCCTGGGTCTGGGCCGGATCTACCAACAAACCGACAAAGATAGCGTGGATGTATATGGCCGATTCAATTATACCCATCTCACCAGCGATGACGTAACCCTGCACAATGCCCTTGGCACGGCGGACTATAACCTGGATGCAGCCGATTCCTACCGCACCAGATTGGGCGCCCGCTGGACCCATAATTACCAAAAGAACCAGTCCTACTACGCAGGCCTGGGCTGGGATTACGAATTTGACAGCACTGCCAGAGCCACCTATGATGGCCTCAGCACCCCGTCCCCGGAGAGCAAAGGCTCCAGCGCCCTGTTAGAACTGGGCTGGAAGAGCGACGCCACCAAGGAAAACCCCTGGGGCGCAGATCTCAGAGTGACCGGGTGGGCAGGGAAGCAAAGAGGTTTGGTGTTTAATGCATCCCTCACACGGAGACTGTAAATGTGAAAGAAAGTAAAAAGCCGCTCTCCAAAATCATGCAGATTTTGGAGAGCGGCTTTTTTGCTTGAAATCGGGGGATGAGTGGGGCGCTGACAGGTAGTGCTGAAGAAAACGGACGACGTGCTACGCTTTCTACGAAAGCGTAGAGGTGTTTTTGGGAATATATTGCGGCGCCAGCGCCGCAGAAGGAACCTTCCCCACCCAGGGCCCTTGGATTCTTGGTGTGGCCCGTCCCTCCCCTTCCTGTTAGGCGGGGAGGGCAGAGGACGTGCTGGCCGTTACAGGTAGTGATTTGATAGCTCATGTAGTGGTGACGCTATAGTAACGATTAACAATTGACCAGCAGCGATATAGAACGCTTCCTGCAAACGTTGCGTTCGCGTCCAAACAGCGCTACAGTTTTTCCAAAAGCTGTTTGGTATACGCGAGCCATGCGACAGCCGTCCGGGAATCAAACCCGTAGGGTGCTGATGACCGGAATACGGCGAACCGCTCAGGAAGTGGTGCCGGTAGGCACCGATAGAAGTTCATTAAAGCTATTTTTCGCGGCGCTAGCGCCGTAAATGCTGGGGTGAACTTCCTCAGTCATCCCTACGGGCTGACGGCCCCTACACGCTTGCAGGGGCCAGTCTTAGGCCCATACGAGTCATGTGCTAAACGGGGTATAGCAAAGCAACATGGTTCGTAAATATCATCACTACTCTAGTCTATTACATGACCGGTAGGGGCCTGGAAGCCTTCTGAGTGGTTCGCCGTACTCCAATCAGCGGCGTCCTCGCGGACTTGCTTCTTGGACGGCTATCACATAGGTCGCATATTCCAAATGTCCTTGAAAACTGAATTGACATTTGGATGCGACCGTAAAGCGTTGGAGAAGGTGTCGCCAGAGGCGACGGATGAGGTTCACTACGACTTTTTCTGCGGCCGTAGGCCGAATGCCTTCTCCTTACCTGTTCGCTATGCGAACAGGAGAAGGGGAAGGGTGGCTGCGCCCAAGAGTAAAACGCAGCCGGGATGGGGTTCAAAAGTAGGATGTCTGTACCGCACCCGTTGAGAACGTCGACCAAAAATCCGGTACAGAGTTTTCTCCAGCTAAAAATTGCCCTTGGGCAATTTTTCCGTTGTTGGACTACCTAACGGTCCGCACTAGCCCCAAATGGGGACAAACCTTTCCCCACACAGGGGGAAAATGCCGCAACGCGGCAAAAGGGGCTTTCCCAGCCGTCACCCAAGCCTTTGCGGCCGACCGCCGCATACACCTAGCCCCGCTCCAGTTATAGAGCGGGGCTAGTATGGGGTCATACCTCACCCAGTATTATTCTTGCGGCTGAAAATTTTCAAATGCCATGTTCACTGATAACCAAGATTGGGCCAAGGGCAGGAGTCGTTTGCCGTTGGGTGTCAGTTGGGTGCCCCGGGAGCCTTGCTGCCGCAGGACCAGCTGAGCACCTACCTGGCGTTCCAGCTGCTTTAGCCGATAGCTGACGGTAGCCTGGGATACATAAAGCACCCGGGAGGCTTCACTGATATTATTGACCTTAGCAATGGTCAAAAACGTTTCTACCAAATCTTTTTCCATAGGGGATGCCTCCCATCTCAAATTATGGCGGTTTCGTTTTGGGTAACAAGAAGCGATGCTTCGGCAGAGGGGTTCAAGAAATAGAAACAGAGGGTTTTGAACAAGTCCAGAAGCATCGCTTTCAAGTTTCACAAGCAATAAGCCAATAAGGCGGAAGAAAACAGATTAGAAGCCGTATAGTTCGGCGGGATTGTCGGTCAGAGCCAGGCGTCTCAGCCGGTCACTGGGCAGCCATTGGGCTAGCAGTTCCACCAATTGGAATTCGTCCGGCTTTTTCTTTTCCGTAACATGGGGGAAATCCGTCCCCCAAACAATCCGTTGGGGAGCAAACTCGGCAATGGTACGGGCAGTTTTTGTAGCATCCACCCAAGGATATACGCTGGTGGTGTTCAAATAGGGACCGGTGAGTTTAATCCAGGTGTTGCCTTTTTCCAGCATTTCCTGGATGAACGTCCAAGCCGGGTCTTTGGTGCCCAGCACCGGATCCAGGCGCCCCATATGGTCAATGACAATTTTGCAGTCCATTTTTCGGATGACGTCAGCATGCTCGGCAATTTGGGCGGCGCTCATATGCAACTGGATATTCCAGCCCAGGTCTTTTACCCGTTCGCTGAGAGGGTAGCAGTCATCAAAGGAAACAACTGCATTTTTTGGGTTCCATACGCTAAAACGCAGCCCCCGTACCCCGCCTTCATGGAGCCGTTCCAATTCCTTATCGCTGACAGTGGCATCTACGACGGCAATGCCCCTTACGTTGGCCGGCCCGAACTTCTGGATGGCGTCTAGCAGGCAGGTATTGTCCTTCCCAAAGGGTTTCGCCTGGACAAATATGGCTCTAGGCAATTCCAGCTTTTCTGCAAGATATTTATAGGTTTTCACAGTGCCAATCTGGGAAGCTGCCTTACCATCATTGGGGAAAGCAGGATCAATAATGTGCAGGTGTGCATTGCATGCCTGGGGCGGCATGGTGAAACTGAATTTGTTTGTGCTCATAATACCCACAACCTCCGTTATTTTGTTAAGACCATGGTATCATGAGTGCTATGTAATAAAAAAGCAGTTAAATGGAACGATACCGCAACTTTAGGTTGCGGATTTTTTATGTCCTTAGATGCAACCTTTGGTTGCAGACTTACAAATACAAAGTGCTTTTCATTACATGGATGAAACGGTAGCATGTAGGTGAAGGCAAGATTCGGTTGATAATTCACTGAATTTTAGAAATGCAATAAAAGGAGGCAGTTCAATGGGAAAGACAGCCATTGTAAAAATTATGGAGCGTGCATCTGGCCATCCTGTCAAGGTAGGGGAACGGGTCTGGTGCCATGTGGACCTGGCTTCCGCCAGAGACTTCGGCGGTGCCAACTGCGTGCTGCAGTTTGAAAAGGAAATGGGCAAGGATGCCAAGGTATGGGATCCCAATAAAGTAGCCTATACCTTTGACTTGCAGACACCCTCCCATTCGGAAAAGGTATCCAATAACCAGAAAATCATCCGGGAATTTGCAAAAAGACAAGGTATTCCTCATCTGTTTGACATCAACCACGGCATCGGCCAACACGTTATGCTGGAAGCCGGCCTGATCAAACCGGGGGATGTGGTCCTGGGCACGGACAGCCATATGAACCTGCTGGGTTCCGTAGGCGCCTTTGCTACCGGCGTTGGCAACTCTGACGTAGCAGCTGCGTATGTGAAAGGCCTGTGCTGGTTCCGGGTTCCGGAAACTATGAAAATCAACATCACCGGTCATTTCAAAAAAGGCGTGTGTATGCGTGACCTGCTTACCAAGATTGTAGGCGACCTGGGTGCCGGCGGCATGGACTACCTGGCAGTGGAATTCACCGGCGATACGGTAGAACGGGCTACTCTGGCAGAGCGGATTACCCTGTGCTCCATGGTAACCGAAATGAGCGGCAAGGTTCCCCTGATTATGCCCAATGGCCCTGTACTGGATTGGCTGGTAGAACGGGCTGGGAAAGAAGTGGTGGACCGGGTGAAGGCGTTGTCTGCTGACCCCGATGCTGAGTACTGCCAGGTTCTGGAATACAATGTGGACGAATTGGAGCCCATGGCCTCCTGCCCCGATGCACCGGATAATGTAAAGACTGTCCGGGAAGTTGCTGGTACCCATGTGGACCAGGTTCATATCGGTTCTTGCTCCAACGGCCGCTACGAAGATATTAAAGCTGCCCATGACGTGCTTATGGCAGGCGGCGGTAAGATCAATCCGGGCACCCGGGTAATCATCACCCCCTGCACCACGGAAGTGGAACTGCAGTGCCTGAAAGACGGCTTCGTTACGGATTTCCTGAATGCCGGCATTGTTTTCACCAATCCCACCTGTGCCCTGTGCACAGCAGAACATTACGGTGCACTGCCTGCAGGGGATGTGGGCGTAGCCACCAACAACCGGAACTTCATAGGCAAAGTGGGCAAGGGGAGCCATACCTATCTGCTTTCTCCCATGTCTGCCATGGCTACTGCACTTCGGGGCTGCATCACTGACCCCCGGGATATTTTGAAATAGGGAGGAACGCAGAATGAGCAAACAAATTGGCCGTGCCTGGGTATTAAGCGATAACGTAGATACGGATTTGATTTATCACAACAAATATTTGGCGGAAACAGACCCCAAGCAAATGCCCCAATACGCTTTTGAATATTATCCGGGCATGGAAAACTTTGCCAAGGAAGTAAAACCTGGGGACTTTGTTGTAGCTGGTAAGAACTTTGGCTGCGGTTCCAGCCGAGAACACGCCGTATACTGCTTGAAATACGCCGGAGTACCCTGCATTTTGGCAGAAACCTGTTCTCGAATCTACTACCGGAATGCCATCAACAACGGTTATCCGGTCCTGTTCGTCAAGGGCTTGTCCCAGGGCATCAAAGACGGCAAGATCAAAAACGGCGATACCCTGGAAGTTGACCTGTCCACCGGGGAAATCAAAGACCAAAACACCGGTGTGGTTTTCCACGGAGATGCCGTCAGCAACCTGGAACACGAAATCATGGAAGCCGGAGGGCTGTTCCCCTATATGAAAGCCCACGCCAAAGAAGACTAAGGAGGCACACGAGTATGGAATTAAAGAAACCGGCCCTGGTCGGTACGCTGGAATCCAGCGATGTGCAGATTAAACTGTTTCCCAATCCGGGAAAAGGCATTGATATCGATTTGCAGAGCGTTGTAAAAACCCTGTTTGGTGATGCTATCGAAGCTACCATCCGGGAAGTCCTGAAGAATTTTGACGTAAAGGACGCCAGAGTAGAAGTGTACGATAAAGGCGCCTTGGATTTTGCCATCCGGGCCCGCATGGAATGTGCGGTCTGCAGAGCAGCTGAAATCCATTACGATTGGGGAAAGGAGGATCAACATGGCCAAAACTGAGCTGATGCGGACCTCCCTCTATGCTGGAGGTACCAGTCCTGTGAAAATGATTCAGGCTGGCTTCTATAATGAAGACTGCCTGGTTTACGACCTGGAAGATTCCGTTTCTTCTGGCGAGAAAGATGCTGCCCGTTTCTTGGTCTACAACGCAGTGAAATACCAGCGCCCGGCCGGCAAATATATCCTGATCCGGGTCAATGGCCTGTACTCCAAAGAATTGGACGAAGACCTGGAAGCAGCAGTACGGGCACAGCCCGACGCCATTCGCCTGCCCAAGGTGGAATATGCTGAGGAAGTCAAACGGGTGGATAAAAAAATTACTGCCATTGAAAAGAAGGCCGGCCTGCCTGTTGGCGGAATAGCCCTGTGGTGCAATATCGAATCCTATTTGGGCGTACTCAATGCCCGGGAAATTGCCAAGGCCAGCCCTCGGGTGGCAGCCATGGCCCTGGGTGCCGAAGACTTTACTGCCAGCATGAGCGCCCAGCGCACCAAGCCGGGTTGGGAAATCTTCTACGCCCGGAACACCATCCTGATGGCCTGCCGGGAAGCCGGTATTTCCGCCCAGGACGCCGTGTTTTCTGATATCAACGACAGCGAAGGCCTTCAACGGGATCTGGAAATGACCAGAACCCTGGGCTTTGACGGCAAAACCTGCATGCATCCCAGACAGATTGACAAAGTAAACGCTTGCTTTACCCCTTCCCGTAAGGAGATTATCAATGCAGTCCGAGTGCTGGAAGCTTTGAAGAAAGCTGCCCGGAATCATACGGGCGTTTGCACGCTGGACGGTGGCATGGTGGATAAACCCATGGAACTCCGGGCCCGCTCCACCTTGGCCAAAGCAGAGGCTGCTGGAATCAAGATCGGGGGTAACTTGTGATGATAGAAAATAGTTTAGGACGCAAACTGCCGGAAAAAATCGGCGATTATGTAGTAAAACCCTATCAGGGCGCCTATGTAACCCCAGCCCGGAAAGGTCCTGTGGTTACCAAGCGTACGGCAGGCCATAGAATTCCCGGAGATACCAAACTCCTGGGAAGCTTGGAGGAAGCTATCAAAGCCTCTGGCCTGCAAGATGGCATGACCATCTCCTTCCACCATGCCTTCCGGGAAGGGGACAAAATCATTGGTCAGGTACTTCTGGCCATCCGCAAACTGGGCATCAAGCATCTGCGTTTTGCCCCCAGCGCCGTGGTCAACATTTCCCAACCCTCCATTGTGGACTTTATTGAAGACGGAACCATCGACCGGATTGAAGCCAGCGGTATCCGCGGCCAATTGGGGGATGCTGTGTTGGCCGGTGAAATGGAAAAGCCGGTAATCCTCCGTACCCACGGTTCCCGGCCCCGGGCTATCGAAGCCGGCGAACTGCAGATTGACGTAGCCTTCATCGGCGCTTCTGCTGCAGACGATAACGGCAACTGCACCGGCCAAATCGGCCCCAATGCCTGCGGCTCCCTGGGTTACTCTTTCGTAGATGCCCAAAATGCCGGCTGCGTGATTGTCATCACCGACAACCTGGTGGAATATCCCTGCTGCCCGGTAAGCATCAGCCAACAGTACGTGGATTATGTGGTGAAGGTGGATTCCATCGGCGATCCTGCCAAAATTGGCGCAGGGGCTGCTCGGCTCACCAAGAACCCTCGGGATCTGATGATTGCTGAACGAACTGTGGACCTGATTTCCGCTTCCCGCCGCTTCAAAGACGGCTTCTCCTTCCAGACCGGCGCCGGCGCCATCCCCATTGCCATTACCAAATATCTGGCAGAACGGATGAAAGAACGGGGCGTCAAAGCCAGCTTTGCCCTGGGCGGCATTCCCGCAGCCATCATCGATATGTATGATGAAGAACTGGTGCGGGTGGTTGCCTGTAGCCAAAGCTTCGATAACGTAGCAGCCAGGGCCATTGTGGATCGTCCTGGGGTTATCGAAATTGACAACGCCGACTATTCCAATGCCTATAACAAAGGCGGCTATCTGAACCGGGAAGACTTCGGCGTACTGGGTGCCCTGGAAATCGATACGGACTTTAACGTAAACATCCTCACCGGATCCTCCGGCGAAATGATGGGCGGACTGGGCGGCGGCCCGGATGTAGCCGGCGGCGCAGCCATTTCCATTGTTACCATCCCCATCATCAGAGGCAGAACTCCTTCCGTGGTAAAACATGTGTTTACCCTGTGCACCCCCGGTGAAACCGTGGCAGCAGTAGTAACCGAAGCCGGAATTGCCTTGAACCCGAAACACCGGAATTACCAGGAACTGAAAGAAGATTTGGAAAAGACCTCTTTGAAACTGGTAACCATTGAAGAACTGCAGCAATTGGCTGAATCCCTGACAGGCGTCTATAAACCCATTGAAACCACCGACAAAGTAGCCGCCATTGTAGAATATCGGGACGGCACCGTGCTGGATGTAATTCGCCAAATCAAAAAGTAAACAGGATTATCCACACGGATGCCCCTTGAAGGCTGGTGCAATGATGAGAAAAACATTAGCTCAAGTCTTGGCGGACTATGCAGTGAATCTGCACTATGACCAATTGCCAAAAGCCTCCATCGAGCGCGCTAAAGAAGTTATTCTAGATGCCAGTGCCAACTTCATCAATGGACGATTTGATGCAGCTGCAGTACCCCTCCTGCAATATGCAAAATCAATCAGCGAAGAAGTTAAAACTGAAGCTACTTTCACTTTTTTGAGCGAGCAGGATTACGCACTTTCTACACGTGCAGCGATATTCGCTTATTGCGCAATGGGCAGAATGGCAGATATGGATGATGGCTTTAGTAAGGCAATGGGCCATCCTGGTTCGTTTCTGGTTCCAACATTACTGATAATGGGCAAGCTGCATAAAATCTCAGGTAAAGAAGCTATTGCAGCCCTTGTTGCTGCGTATGATGTATACGCACGGATTGCTGAAGCTTTAAACCCCTATATGCATAGGGAAAGGGGATTTGATGCAACCGGTGTATGTGGTTCTGTAGCAGCTGCGGCATTATTGGCCAGAATAATGAAATGCGATTCTGGCCAGGCCGCAAATGCTATGGGTTTAGCAGGGACTTTTTCTGGAGGAATTATAGAATGCCAGCAAGATGGTACCTCAGGAAAGTATCTCTGTGGAGCCTGGGCTGCGCTTAATGGTTTGCGTGCAGTAGATTTGGCAAGAGCTGGATTTACTGGATCACCGCAAATTTTAGAAGGGAAAAGGGGACTTTTCCAAGCCTTTCAAAGCAGCCATGGTTTTGAGACTGATCACGTATTGGATAGTTTAGGGAAGTTGTTTAAAATTAATGAAGTCTATTTTAAGCGGTTTGCCTGCCTGCGAGGTGTTCATGCAACTTTGGATGCAGCTTTGCAGTTAAAAGAAAGCTATCACCTGGTTCCTGAGCAGATTGAAAAAGTGGAAATCAGAGCATCCAGTTATTTGCTTCGTTTTGCAGAACCTTATCCCAAAACTGAGATTAGTGCACAATCCAGCCTGCCTTTTACAACAGCGGTAGTACTGCTTTATGGAAAGTTGGATTCCGCAGAATTTTTGAGAGAATGTTTAAAAGATGAAACTGTGTCTCGCTTTGAAGAACGAATTATCGTAAAATATGATTCTGACTTAGAAGCATATTTAAAAGAACATCCTTCACATTTTAGTGCCAGTAAAGTAGTTGTCTATACAAGCAGTGGGAAAATTCTGACCCACACTCAGCATATACCCATAGGAGAAACAAAAGAGACGAAATTCGGCTGGGATATGGTGGCATCAAAATTTACCCATCTTGTAGAAAAAACTCCATTTGGAGTTCTAAATCAGCAATATATTCATCAAATCCAGCAGTTAGAATATTGTAATGCTTTATCAGAAATATTTGTACTAAAGTAATAATCTGATTTGTTCTTACCCAAATGAAGTCAAGCTTTTATGAATACCCTATTTTTAAGGAGATGTTGAGCGTGAAAGTCACATTAGATTTGTATGCAACTGTTGCTTTGGCACTGTTCTTTTTCTATATTGGCAGCATTATCAAAAACCATCTGAAGTTCTTGCGGAAGTTTTGTATTCCTACACCCGTTGTTGGTGGTATCCTTTTCGCCGTCATTAATCTGATTTTTCATCAATACAACATTTTGCACTTAAAGCTGGATGCAGTCTTTCAAAACCTTTGCATGGTAGCCTTCTTTACCAGCATTGGGTATTCTGCTTCTATGAAAACTGTGCGGAAAGCTGGAAAACCCATTATTTTGCTGACTGTAAGTACTGCCATTCTTATTACTATGCAGAATATTATCGGCGGTTATACTGCTGTTGCTCTTGGCCTGCCCAAATTGCTAGGGCTCTGCCTTGGGTCTATTCCTCTGGTTGGCGGTCACGGCAATGCTGGCGCTTTTGGTCCGCAAATTCAGAGTATGGGTATTAATAGTGCTACAACGGTTGCAATTGCAGGGGCAACGTTTGGCTTAGTATTCGGTAGTTTATTAGGCGGCCCAGCAGCTGACTTTTTGATTAGAAAATTTAAGCTCAGTGGTACGAATGTAGTGGAAAAGACCTTAGAAGTGGAAAACGAAGGCGAAGGCTCTACAGACGAATTGAAAATTTCTGAAAAAGAATTTATCTCTCATGTGATGCTGATGGCTTTCCATATTTTCATCTCGATGGCCTTTGGTGTTGTATTGAACGTATTGATCAAAAGATCCACTGGCATTACTATTCCAGTTTTCCTTTGCTCCATGCTGGTGGCTGTGGTTATTCGAAACATTTCCGATTATACACATCTCTATCCCACCTACGAACGGGAAGGAAATATCGCAGGTTCTATTTCCTTGAATATTTTCCTGGCTTTGGCAATGATGTCTGTAGAACTGTGGCAGCTGATTGATCTGGCTGTTCCCATGGCAATCATTTTGCTGGTGCAAGTGATCACCACTACCGCTTATGTAGTACTGGTTACCTTCCCGCTGATGGGTAAGGATTATGAAGCGGCTGTAATGTGTGCAGCTCAGATTGGCTATGGTTTTGGGGCAACCCCGAACGCTATGATGAACATCGCTACTGTTGAAGAAAAATACAGCCCCGCACCACAATCCAGATTGGTTGTACCCTTTGTAGGCGGCCTGTTCACTTCACTGATTAATGCAGCATTGATTACCACCTTTATCAATCTGTTTGCATAAGGTATATGGAGGCATTCGAATGGAAGAAACAAGTGTAAGCAAACTGGTGAATTTGTTTGATGATATGTCTTATGAGCAAATTCCCCCAGATATTCTAAAGTTAACCAAAGAATACGTTGCCGATTTTATCGGAATCTTTTGTGCCAGCACCAAAAAGAGTATGTCTCGTCAATTGCATGAGGCGTTAAAAGACAAACTGGGCGAAAAGCCTGTTGCTGAGGAACTTGCCATGTGGATGGCAAGTTCCGCCAGAATGTTGGATATGGATGATGGCCATCGTTTTGCCATGGCTCACCCTGGTGTTGTAATACAGGCCACAGCTGCTGCCATGGCTATGACTCTGCCCAAAGAAAAGGTGGATGGGAAAAAATATCTGGAAGCCATTATTAAGGGCTACGAAGTATATTGTTGGCAGGGCCGGGTGATTAATCCGTCTGCTTATTTGGAAAGAGGCATAGATGCCACCAGTGCCTGCGGCGCTGCTGCTGCCGCAGTGGTTGCTGGAACCTTGATGGGCTTTTCCAAAAAACAGCTGGTGGATGCCATTTCCTTGGCTGCAGCCGTAATTGGCGGGTTAAATCAAAGTGCAATTGATGGATCTGCCCAAAAGTATCTTGTGGCTGGCTTTGGCGCGAAAGTGGGAATTGCCGCAGCTCAAATTGCAGCTTATGGTTTAGGCGGGCCTTCCCACGTATATGAAGGAAAATTAGGCTTTGTTAACGCCTTCTCGGCTCATCCAGACCGCGAACTGTTGGAAGAACCGAAACTGCGCTGGGATATTCAATATGCATATATGAAGATTCATGCCTGTGTACGACGTATCCATGCCACGTTGGATGCTGTGAACAAGATTATGTCGGATCACCAGCTGCGGTTGGAAGATGTAAAAACGGTTCAGGTATTTGGCGGACCTTTCCTTTATGATGCAGGAACCTACGACTCCAAAGACAGTGCACAGGCACAGACCAGCGTTCCTTATGCGGTGGCAAATCTGTTAAAGTTTGGGGTAGTACGCGATGACTATATGGAAGAAAATTTGCAGAACCCTGAAATTGCTTCCCTGTCCAGGAAAGTAATCGTATTGCTGGATTCAGAAATTGCAGAGATGGCCAAAAAAGATAAAAGTTTGTGGGGCGCAGCCAAAGTACGTATTACGACAAACGAGAACAAAGAGTATGAAGTCTTGAAGAAAATTCCTGATGGTGATCGCGAATCTCCGTTCCCTCCAGGTACCATTGAAAAGAAATTCCTGGGACATGTTCAAGAAATTGCTGATGCAGAGTATGCAAAGCAACTTTGGAATACCCTTGAGTCGTTGGAACAAGTGACAAGTCCTTCCGATGTATTGACAGAAATGCTGCATCGGATTAAGGAGGCTAACTAACAATGGATTATATAATCCCTAAGCGTTTTGCTCATTTTATTGCGGAGACCACATACGAAAAGCTTCCGCAGGATGTTATTCAGATTGCCAAAGAAAGAATTATGGATACCTTGGGAGCTGCACTGGCTGGTGCCTCCCATTGGGAATATAAAGAAAACTTCCTGCAAGCCTGCAGGAAGTTTGGAAAAGGCGATACTGCTGTTATTACGGGTGGTGCAAAAGAGTTCCCGTTGGCAAGAGCGGCTATGATCAACGCTACCTTTGCTCATGGTATTGAGTTGGATGATGGCCATAAAAATGCAGGCGTACATTGCGGCGCCGCGATTATTCCTACAGCGTTGACGTTAGGCTCTGCACTGGGCTGCAGCGGTAAGGAAATTTTGACAGCCATTGTTATTGGCTATGATATTGTCTACAGATTAGCTTCAAATATGGCACCTTACCAAATCAAGAAGGGGTTTCATCCTTCTGGTAATGATGACACAATTGGCTCCATGGCTGTGGCCGGAAAATTGCTGAATTTGACGGAAAATCAATTGGAGCAAGGTCTGGGCCTTAGCGCTTTGTATGCCTCCGGTTTAATGGAAGCTACTGTAACAGGTCAGGCTTCTAAATGCATTCAGGTAGGGAATGCTGTATATAACGGCATTGCAGCCGCTTATTACGCTCAGGAAAATATGGAAGGTTCCCTCAGCGCCTTTGAAGGCAAGTCTGGATTCTTTAAGGCCAAGTCAGAAAATGTTGATCCTGAAAAGGTTTGTGAAGGACTTGGGGAGAAATTCCTGATTGGTGATACCTATAGTAAAATGTATCCTACTGCCAGACATTCCCAGCCTGCAATTGAAGCTGTCCTTGATTTGGTGGCTGAACATGGCTTCTCTTGGGAAGCTGTTGAAAAAGTATGGGTAGGGACCCACCAGGTAGCCTACGACATGACCGGTATTATCAAAGCTCCGAAGGATGCCGGAGAAGCTAAATTCAGCTTAGCTTACGGCGTTGCCCTGGCCTTGCATGAACACTGCTTTGGCATTGCCCATTTGGATGAGCGTTATACACAGGACCCCATTAATATTAAGCTCGGTAATTTGGTTACTGTCGCAGTTGATCCTGATGTTCAAAAACTTTATCCAAAGCGCAGAGGTGCCAAAGTAAAGGTCTATTTAAAAGATGGTACCGTGTATGAAAAGGAATTGTATGATTTGAAAGGGTCTCCGGGTAATCCCATTGGTTGGAAAGAACTGGAGCAGAAATTCCGGATTAATACTGAATCTGTGCTGCCTAAGAAGGAAGCAGATACATTGCTGGCTTTGATTCAATCCATGGATGAAGCCAGTCAAATAAACCCGCTGATGGATATCCTGAACACCGCCCGCTAAATGGTGGACGGGTTCAAGTCAGCAAACGAAGCACATTTTCGTTGTACTAAACGGATAAAGTTTTTCCCATAATCCGGAAGGATCTTTTCCTTTAAGGTAACCAAGGAAAATTGATTGCGAGCATCCAAACCAGCAATGGGGAATACGTTTAAATGATGTTCCGGATGAAGCTGATTCATTTCTGCAATGGAGGGAAGATACATAGTCCAGCAAATGCTGGCTGCATAATCCCGGGCGGACATCATAAAATGGATATCCAATTGGGTTAGCTCCATGACACAATTCAGCTGCAGGTTCCGTGCTTGAGCGTAATTTTCCAAGGCAATTCGAGAATTAAAGGTCTTGCGATTGAGAATAAATGGCACCTTCTGAAACATTGCCAGATCAACACCTTTTGCAAATTGCTCTTTGCAAGCAGGATAATTATCCGGAAAATATTGTGCCAGCATATTGTCAGAGATGACCAGGTACAACTGTTCATTCAGCAGCGGTTTGGATATTAACTGATGATGATCGACACCATCTTGATTAATGAGGACAAGATCCAATTCATTTTTTAAAACCCGATCCGTCAGTTCTTTTGAAACAGCGTACTCTACATCTAACAACACCTCTGGATAGAGAGCTTTGAATTCAGAAATCAACTCAGGAATTAACACCCGGTAGCGGCCTTCCGTTGTCCCTACACGGATACGGCCCTTCTTTGAAAGGCGGATATCTTCCAATTGGTTGTCCAGATTCTGTTCGAGAAATTGAACTTGCCGGAGCGTGTCTAACATCGCATGGCCTGCTGGCGTTAAAGTGAGTTTGGGGGTTCGTTCAAAGAAGGCAACATTATATTCCTGCTCCAGATTTTTAAGATATTTACTGAGACATTGGTGGGAAATATAAAGCTTATCTGCTGCATGGGAAATGCTCTTTTCTTCCGCAAGTGCAATAAAGTATTTGTAGTTGTTAAGCATAATGTGCTCCTTTCAAGATTTATATACTTATTTTATCGTTTCAAAGGCCTTCTTGCAATTATAAATTGCAAGAAAAAATAAACCATGAAATAAAAAGTTTCAGAACAAATTCTGAGAAAGAGGGTAATGATCATGACGAATTATAAACCCAATCGTAAAATCCCTGCTGTGTATATGCGCGGGGGCACTTCCAAAGCTGTTTTCTTCCATGCGGAAGATCTGCCGCAGGATGAAAAGGAACGGGATAAGGTGATTCTGAGTGCCTTTGGCTCTCCTGACCGCCGGCAGATCGATGGTATGGGCGGCGCCAACACATCCACCAGTAAGGTTGCTGTCATCAAAAAGAGCAGCCGTCCCGGTATTGACGTGGACTACGACTTTGGCCAGGTAGATGTTATGGCCCCCATTGTAGGCAAGACCATGAACTGCGGGAACATTTCCTCTGCAGTTGGCCCTTACTCCATTGATGAAGGTCTGGTCAAAGCCGTGGAACCTATCACCGAAGTGCATATCTTCAACACCAATACTAAAAAAGAAATTATTGCTCAGGTCCCTGTTAAAGATGGCAAAGCTGTAACCGAAGGAGATTTCGCCATTGACGGTGTACCGGGCACTGCTGCCAAAGTAACCCTGAAATTCGTTTCTCCCCAGGGCGCTGCCAGCGGCAAACTTCTGCCCACCGGCCATGTAAAGGACACCATTGAAGTAGAAGGCAAAACCTATGAATATAGCTTTGTAGATGCTGCCAACCCTGTTATCTTTGTGCATCCCGAAGACTTCGGCGTAAAGGGCACGGAAATCCCCAGCGAATTCAATGCACTGCCTAATTGTGCAGACATCTGCCGGAAACTGGAAGTCATTCGCGGCACTGGTGCTATTACCCTGGGCTTTGCCAAAGACCTGGAAGACGCCAAAAAGAACAGCCAAACCCTGCCGAAGATTGCTTTTGTAACCAAACCGGTGGATTACACCGCAGGCAGCGGCAAAGCCATTGGCAAGGACCAGATTGATATCGTGGGCCGCCTGTTCTCTGTAAATATGAAAATGATTGATGCCTATATGGGTACCGGCGCCATCTGCACCGTAACGGCTGCCAATACCCCTGGTACCATCGTCAATGAAATCGTTTGCGGAGACGGCAAGAACCCTTCCAATAAAGTAACCCACATTCGCATTGGGCATCCTTGGGGCATTATGGATGCTTACGCAGACCTGAAGGATAACCCGGATGGAACCCATACCGTGCTCAGCGGCAACCTGGATCGGACTGCCCGCCGTATTATGGAAGGCTATGTATACGTCCGTGATTGATGCAGCCTAAAGAAGCACCAGCTGCCTGCCTAGCAAAATACAAAAACACTCTCTTTAGGCAGGCCATAGGGGGAGCTGGGTGGAAGTAGAACGCAGCAATTGAGGAATATAGCAAAAGGACGAGAACAGAAATGCTCTCGTCCTTTTGTAATGTTTGTCATTGAAGTTGAGGCTGGGGGCCCGACCCACACCAATACCCCGCAGACCGCACGACCATTTATAAGCTCCAACCTTTATGCGGCCGCATCCAAACAGCCAAACAAATTCTGCAAGTGGCTGTTTGGATAATAAGGCCCATGCGATAGCCGTCCAAGAAGCAAGTCCGTCAGGACGTAGCTGATTGGAACACGGCGAACCGCTGGGGGAGCTGTCACCGCAGGCTGACTAAGGGAGTCGTATCCATTTCTCAAGGCTTTGGCCGTAGAGAAATGGAATATACGACCCCTGCGACAGCCGTCCGTGAACCGAACCCGCAGGGTGAAGGCGAATGGAATACGGAGAACCGCTAAATGCCGCAAAGCGGCAATGGGGGCTTGCCCAGCATTCCATATATTCTTAAAAATCCAGTACATCTTAAAAAATATAAAAATATTGATATTTATTTCTTATAATACATGTTTCAAATATTCGTTTTGGCAACCAAGTGACAACCAAGTGACAACCAAGTGACAACCCAATATAAGTTAAGTTAAGATAATGTAAGTTAAGATAATATAATATAAAAAACATAAAAGCTTGGTGTTTTATATTTACATAGCACTACGTAGCTACAGATATACAGTTTTACTCTCCGTATAGCTTATATTTACCCGCTTACAGTGTATTACTCCTTCTGCTCTACAGAACGTTTACCACTTCGCTGCTTACCCAGAAAGCGCTTGCACACAGGCTCTGCCTGGGCTTTGCGGCACTGGTCTGGGTAATCCGGGTAGGGAGTCCTGGCGGCTATTTTGCAGTCGGCAAATGGAGATCTTACCAAATTTCGTTTTTAACGGGCGAAAAGCGTGAAATATGACCTCGGGTATGGACTGTATACAAAATACTGTTTCTGGACTGATTTTGGGCGTAATAGGGCTATTTGTACTTTTAAGATATACCCCATATTTATATTTATCTGGATTTTATTATAGCTAGCAGGGCCATGTCCTGGGGAAAATATTTCGTTAACCTGCTATGTGCAAGTATGAAACATAAGGCGCTCTTTTTGCCAATCGCAGAATAATAAGCCAAAATCAAGGCAGCTTCGAAGGGCTGAAACAATCGAGAAACCTAGGCACAGCCTATTGTTGTGTAGGGAATGCAAAAGTGAAAGAGCGACAATAAAAAACATAGAAAAGAATATTTTGTTACGCAAAGTACGTTCCGCGAGGAGCAAGTTTCACTGTGCATTTTTGACAATTTCGATTATATCATGATATTGCGTAATTGCAAAGAATGTCGAAAAATAAATTTGGGGTGAGGATTGAAAGGCCAAAATAGGAAAAGGTGGAAGTGATGAAGTATTGTATTTGTTGAAAGGCTGCCAAAATGAAGGCGGGTATTAGAAGGAAATTGTTTAAAGTCTGCTATTACGCATTGTTTCTGCAGGAACAGTGAGTATAGCAGGAGATTCTACTGTCATTTTGTTTTTGATTGTGTATTTACCAATTAATATAATTGGAAGCATACAAAAAATGGATATTTTACAACGTTAGATTTCTAAATATTCATTAAATACTTATTTGCCTTCTGTACTTAACTTTCCTACTCACTAAATCGACTTTAATAATAGGGAAGCCGTATTATACACTTGTATGTTTGGTAGCCTGGGTGATAAAATTGACAGTATAAAATGTATATAAAATACTAGCTATAGTTTAATTGCACTAATGGTTTTACTCAGGGATTGAGGGGAAATGCATGATTCTTTATAAGAATACGGCTTCTGCTTTTTGTAATGCTGTTGATGATAATCATATTGTGGATGACCTGGAAAATGCTTTCCTGACTCAGGTAGGGCATGGGGTGTCACCCAATGAAAAGAATTCCTGGAATAATTCCTTGCAGTTTATGGAGCGGGTAATTCGTAAGTCTGCGATTCCTGCGGATAGTGGTATTTTGTTGGAATACAATATTCCGGCTACTTCCAAGCGGATTGATGTGGTAGTCAGCGGTCATGATGAAAAGGAACGCAAGAACTTTGTCATTATTGAGCTGAAGCAGTGGAGCGAAGCAGAAGCAACGGATATGGACTTTTTGGTTCGTACGTATGTTGGTGGAGGCAAACGAGTGCTTCCGCATCCTGCTTATCAAGCCTATTCCTACAAGCAATTTCTGAGGGATATGAATACAGCGGTTGCGGATTCAACTCTGAATCCGTATTCTTGTGCCTATTTACACAATTATCATAAACAGACGCCGGAGCCGTTATTGGAAGAACAGTATGCTCCTATTTATGAGGATACCCCGCTTTTCTTTGCTTCGGATACCAAAAAACTGGAAAAGTATCTGGCGGAACGAGTGGGCAAGGGCCAGGGGATGGAAATCCTGGACGATATTGATTCCGGCAAAGTCAGACCTTCTAAGAAATTTATTGAATACGTTGCGGATATGCTTGACGGAAATCCGGTGTATACCTTGCTGGATGAACAGCAAGTGGCTTATGCGACTATTTTGTCCTATGCTATCAAGGCTGCGAAACGGACAACTATCATAGTGAATGGGGGACCGGGAACAGGGAAATCGGTAGTAGCCATGAATGCTTTTGTTGCGCTGCTAAAGAAAGGAAAAAATATTCGTTTTGTAGCGCCCAATGCTGCTTTTCGCTTGGCGATGGTTGATACCTTGGGTAAGGGTCGGAGAAATAGTAAAAAGCGGCTGAATGAACTTTTTATGGGTTCCTCAGCTTTTGCGGCTGCTGCTCCCTTGAGTTACGATGCAATTTTAGTGGATGAAGCTCATCGGCTGAAAGCTAAGGGCGCCTATATGTATAAGGGTGAAGGCCAGGTAGAGGATATCATTCGTTCTTCAATGGTCAATATCTTTTTTATTGACGATCATCAGCGCATCCGACTGGAAGATGAGGGTTCTGTCGCTTTGATTAAGGCGATGGCCCAAAAGTACGGGTCCGAAGTACATGAAGTAAAATTGGAGGCTCAGTTCCGCTGCGCCGGAGCAGAGGGCTTTTTGAATTGGGTGGAACATACTCTCCAAATTCGGGATACGGCCAACTTTGACGGTTGGGACAAGGAAACCTTTGAGTTCCAAATTATGGATTCTCCTCTTGCGTTGGAAAAGTATATACAGGAGAAAAATCAGCAGCATTGGAAGGCAAGAATGCTGGCTGGTTACGCCTGGCATTGGTCCACTGCAAAAGAAGGGAATCCTGATGCGGAGATTCCCGATGTCTGTATTCCAGAATTCAATTTTGCGCGGCCTTGGAATAGCCGTAAGAATTCTACTAATTGGGCTATTGATCCAAATATGCAGAATCAGGTTGGCTGTGTGCATACGTCCCAGGGACTGGAATTTGACTATGTAGGTGTCATTATTGGCAAGGATTTAATCTATAATCCGGAAACCTATGCCATTGAAGCGGTCTACAAGAATTATTGTGATGCTACGGGAAAGAAAGGTTTGAAAAATAAACCTGAAGAGTTGACCAAGCTGATTAAGAATATTTACCGTATATTGCTGTCCCGGGGAATGCGCGGCTGTGCAGTTTACTGCTGTGATAAGAATCTACAGGAATATCTGAAGAGTCGTCTGAAAAACATAACTTAAAAGGGTGGAAGGAAATCTTGGATTAGCATAGGCCGGAATATTCCGGACCATCTCTTTCACCTTCCCGGACTTTTTAGGCCACCTTGCCGGAGGCAGTAGTCCAGGTGGACTTGTAGGAATTTGCAGGCCCTGTGTCGCTTTCTGGGCGACCCACAGCTGGGGAAAGCTTGCTATACTAGGGGCAGAAGGGAAGGTGTTGTGTTATGAAGAAACTATTGTGGCTGGTGCTGCTTCTGTGTCTGAGTACTGGAACGGCGTTTGCGGCAGACTGGCAGCGGTTGGAAGAATCGGAATTAGGTGATGGCGGTGGCTTTATCGATATGGCATCCCTGCAAAAGGATGATGAAAAAGCCGTGGTGTGGCAAAAATACATCTATCCGGATGGGAAAATTGCCTTGCAGCAACTTGTCATAAAACATAAAGAAAGAAAAGATGCGCTAAAGGCAAAGTATGTTTTCGATGCTAATGGGAAAAGGAAAACAATTTATGAGGCTAAATCTGAAGCCGCTTTGTACTTCCGTGATATTTACCCCGAATCAGATGGTGAAATACTTTACACTCATTTTTGGCCTAATGAGATCAATACTTTTCCCGACCGATGGTATTATTTGGGAATCAACGACAGAGGCAATAGTTTTTATGTAGATAATTCCACAGTACAAAAAGATTCCGCATACGCTTTTGTATGGACAAAATCTGCGAGCCCAAATGGAACCTGGACTATTGCACACTATTTTATGAGACGCAAAGAAAGAACGTATACGGTACCAATCGCCTATTCTCTAGTTTACCCCGGAAAAGACGGGTATATAGATGCTGAAGGCTTTCCCAATGATGTGGAACTCATTCTGCCAGATTCGCTGGAAGAAAAGTTGTATGATGCGATTTGGTGAGGAGAGGCGTTGGGCGTAAGGTGCTGAGATATTGCTGCGGGCAATGTACATTATAGGCGTGGCGCTGGGGGGGCCTGGAGCCTTGGGGTTTTGCGAGGGCATTTTAGTGGGAAGATGGGTGTGCGATTTCTAATGTAAAATACGTCCCTGGATGAACAGAAAATTGGAAAGAAGCTGTTCTTTGCAAATTGAATAGCTAAGGAATTAAGGAAGGATGTAAGTGATGATTAGAACAAATATTATTACATTACTTATCACATTGATTATGGGAGTTTGCGTAAGCTGCAAAACAGGCGGTCTTGTCCAAATGGTAAAAGATGGAAGGTCTGCTGCTTATAAAGAAGTGCAATTGCATGGCACTGCATCAACTATGGAGGTAAAACTTCCTTTCAAAATAGCATCTGAAGGGGAAACATATCCGATTCCGGAAAATGATGTGCAGCATATGTCTCATCGTAAGGCCTTTGTAAAAGATAATGGAATTTTATGTTTTTATACTATAGCAGATAAATATAAAAACGATGATGTAAACAAACTAATAGAAGATGATAATACAAGTAATATCATACAAATGTTTGAAAAGCGTTTACAGAGTAAGGGAAATGAATATTCAAATTTAAAAATAAACGGCCAAAAATTAACAATTAGCGGAATTCCAGCTTTATTAATAGACATGACAGTTGATTCAGATAGTCTAGGAAAAAAGAAGGTAAAAATGCTAGTTATTATAAAGAACAATGAATTATGGGCCGCTGCATATGTGTACTCAGAGGATGATAAAGAGACAGAGGCGAAAGTCATTGATTCTATAAAGAATATCAGGGTTAAGGGGTAGTTTTTATGTATTGCTCTAAATGTGGGAAGAAAATAAAGGATGATTCTGTATTTTGTTCATATTGCGGAGCCAAAGTAATTCCACTGGCCGTAAAAATGGGTGATTCTTCTAGTATCGGGACACAAGAAGAACCACAAGAAAAGGATGAGATCAATTTAGATTTGACAATTCCAGATGCGGTTGAATCTTCTAATAATGGTACACAAGAAACGGAATTGGGGCACGAGAATGATGAAGAAGAGAAAAAACCTTCAAACCAGAGGAATGGCTGTTTATTATGGATCGGCTTTTTTGTGGTTTTTGCGGTTATAAGGAGCTTAGGAAACTTGGTTGCTGAAGGCGATTTAAATGTAAATCCACGGGTTGAATATACCGTCCCTGGTATTTTTACGGCAGTAATTGTAGCCTATATTTTATGGTATTATACCGGATATAAAGATATTTCGTCAGTCACTAAAAAAATAGCCGGGATCATACTTCTTGTAGCAAGCGTTATATGGGGTGTAGAAGGGGCAGTAGGATGCGGGATTTTCTTTTATGTTGTATATCGTTTATCTAAAAGCCGATAAAATCAGGTTGCAGGTGGGGAAAGCTTGCTATATTACTGGAAAGAAGGGAAGATGTTTATTGTGAAGAAACTAATGGGGCTGGTGTTGCTTCTGTGTCTGTGTACCGGGACAGCGTTTGCGGCGGATTGGCAATACTTGGGGGAATCCCAGGATGGGGCAGCCAGTGAATTTATTGATACAGCTTCTGTGCAAAAAGATAACAATGAGGCCGTGGTGTGGAAAAAATATATAACCCCGGAGGGTAAAAGTATACTGCAGCAGCTGGTACTAAAACGGAAAGTCAAAATGGCTGCGGTAAAGGCAAGGTATGTTTTTGCGCCTGATGGGACAAGAAAAATTGCCGACCTGGTGAAATCTGATTCAAAGCTGCGCTTTTTTGAGTGTTACCCTGAATCCGACAATGAAGTGATTTACGCCTATCTGTGGCCCCAGGATATCCATACTTCTCCTGACAGATGGTATTATTTGGGGACCGACAACGGGGGATGTAATTTTTATGTGGATAATTCCACCGTGGTAAAAGGCACCGAATACGCTTCGGTATGGACAAAAAGGCTGAGCCCGAAAGGTACCTGGACCATAGCGCACTATACTATGAGACGCAGAGAAAGATCGTATACGGTACCGATTGCGTATTCTCTTGTGCGGCTGGGAAAAGGCGGGTACATTGATGCGGAGAGTTTTGCTAAGGCCGCGTATCCGATCCTGCCGGATTCGCTGGAAGAAAAGCTGTATGATGCGATTTGGTGAGGGGAGTCGTTGGGCGTAAGGTGCTGAGATAGGGGTTGTATTGTTAAAGGTTCTTAGTGCTGGTACAAGAAGAACCTGGATGCGCTGGAAGGATCCCAGAGTCTTGGGTGCATAATTCGAGAGGTATCATTTTCGATAGGGCACAGATAGGGGGTACGACTTGAAAAAGATTGATAAAACGGATACGTTGCAGAAGATTTTGGAGAACCGGCATTTTTCGGTGGATTATTTTCAACGGGAGTATCGGTGGGGCAGAAAACAGATTGAGCAGATGTTGTCGGATTTCCAAAATACGTTTGAAGAATATTATGATCCGGAGAATCACGATTCTACGGTAGAAGTGGCTCATTATGGCTACTATTATATGGGGTGCATTATTTGCACTGAGGGTGACAACAAAAAAATCATTGACGGCCAACAGCGATTGACTTCGTTGACGCTGCTGCTGATTTACCTGCAAAATCTTCAAAAGCAACAGGGTCTTTTTGGGTTGGATAAAGGTGTAGACTTAAAGTCTCTGATTTATTCCGATGCGTATGGGCAAATGAACTTTAATATATACGTACCGGAACGTATTCCCTGCATGCATGCTCTGATGGAAAATGATGCTGTGTATGAGCCTGACAACGAAAGCACCAAAAACCTGATGAATCGGTATCAGGATATTGAAGAGTTGTTTCCTGAGGAACTAAAAGGGGAAGCGCTGACCTACTTTATCTATTGGCTGAAGGAGAAGGTTCTGCTTTTGGAAATTGATACGCCTTCTGAAGATGAAGCCCATACGATTTTCCTGACCATGAATGACCGGGGCTTGAGCCTGAACAGTGCGGAAATGCTGAAGGCATACATTATCCAGCAGGTGGCTGAAGCAGACCGGCTGGAAGTAAATCGCAAATGGCAGGAGAATATCAATGCCATCAAAGCCGCCAGTGCCAACGATACCAGTGGCCAGGTCAATACGGAAGATGTGGAATTTATCTCCATCTGGCTGCGGGCCAAGTATGCTATGACCCTGCGAGAAAGCAAAAAGGGGTCCAAGGATAGGGACTATGAGCTGCTGGGGGAAAAGTTCCATTCTTGGGTGCGGGATTATGCCAAGGAAAAAATGCATTTGGCCAAAAGCAGCGACTTTAAGTATTTCGTTATGAAGGAAATGTCCCGCATGACAGGACTGTACCTACGGGTAAAACAATACGGGGCAAAGCTGACTCCCGGCTTTGAGGAAGTTTTCTACAATGCCAACCGGGATTTGGGCTATCAGACAATGCTCATCCTGGCGACTGTGAAAAATGATGATCCGGACGAAATTGTCGATAAGAAAATACGGATGGCTTCCAAATTTGTGGATGATTTTGCGTCTGTGCGTATTTTTAATTTTAGCCGGGTCAATTGGAATACCAATAAATATCTATTGTTTAGGGTGCTCATAGATACCCGCAACCAGGATTGCAAAACCATGGGTCTGGTATACCTTCGGGAATTAAGAAGAATGGATGCAAACCTGGACGGAATTACCAATTTTGGCCTGAACCAGTTTACTTCCCGTTACATGCTGCACTTTTTAGCCCGATTTACTTCTTATGCCAATGTGCTCATGGGAAATCAGTCCGATTTTAATGTCTATGTAGACCGGAAGCGGAAGGGAAACACCTATGATATCGAGCATATTATGCCTAATAAACACCAGGATTATCTGGAGGCTTTCCCCGACGAAGAAGACTTTCAGAAAGCTCGTCAATCCATTGGTAATCTGATAATCCTTACCAGGGATAGAAACCGCAGCTATCAGGCTATCCAGTATGAGGAGAAGGTTAAAAACTATAGTGCGGATAATGTTCTGGCAAAAGCGCTGAATCCAGACTTCTATAACCATAATCCGCAATTTATCAACAAAGTGGCAAACGTCTATGGCTTCAAACCCATGCCTAAGATTACAGCGGATAGTATTGCGGAACGGACAAATATTTACCTGCAAATGGCCAGTGATATATGGAATCCGTTGGATATTAAGGAATTGGCAGGAGGCTGGACGCCGGAAGAAGAACGGGAATTTTTTAAAAATGTCCAGCCCAAGGAATTTACTGTCAGCTACAAAGACCGGAGCTGGGCGGATGCACTGCAGTACGGTTTCTTGTCCGCTAACAATGAAGCCAGCGGGCGCTATTTGAAAAACATTCAGACAGGGGATTTGGTTTTCTGCCTGATTGCTGGTTTTGGCTTTGTTGGTATTGGGAAATGTGTGGATTCTGCTGTCGAGATGACTAAATTTACCGTAACGGTAGCTGGAAAGCGGGTCCCTGTGGCACAAGCACCTTGGATCTCTGAACCGGACAAACAGAAGTTGAACCCTGAAAAAGAAATTTTTATCCGGGTCCAATGGCTGAAAACAGTGGCTGATCCCGCAGACGGGTATTGGGAGAAAGGCCTTACCAGCGTGCCGTTGGTGGCCTATACTTTGTCGAAAAAGGATACGTACCAGAAAGTCAAAGCGCATTTTGGGTATGAAGAAAAGTAAAGGAAAAGCTTGATAATTGCAGGGATGGGTGATGAGCGTTACTTAGCCCTTCGAGCATTTTGGATTTGAACTCCATCCGCCGGCAAGTTTGCCGGCACCTTCCTCTTCTCCTGTTCGCATAGCGAACAGGTAAGTGGAAGGCAGGCGGCCGGTGGCCGCAATACTTGGGCAAACCTCATCCGTCGCCTCCCGGCGACACCTTCTCCAACGCTTTACGGTCGCATCCAAATGTCAATAAAGTTTCTCAAGGACATTTGGAATATGCGACCTATGTGATAGCCGTCCAAGAAGTGAGCTCGAAGAGCGAAACTGATTGGAGCACGGCGAACCACTCAGAAGGCAGTCTTAACCACTACTGGTCAATTGTTAATCGTTACGATAGCTTTACCACTACATTCACTATCAAAAACACCTACAGTACAGGCCAGCACTACCCATGCCCTCCCCGCCTAACAGGAAGGGGAGGGCCGGCCAATCTAAGAATCCAAGGGCCCGGGGTGGGGAAGGTTCCTTTTGCGGCGCTGGCGCCGCCATATATTCCATCTTGATTCCTCAACAGTTTGAAGAACCTGGATTCCAAACTTCAAACTGTTGAAAGTGCTCCTTTTCCTTCATTGCTGCAGCTTATCGTGACTCGAATCTCTTCGATTTCACGCAAAAGTATTCTCATTTGACCAATTTAGCTGTGTGGGACTCCTTCTGCGGCGCTGGCGCCGCTATATATTCCATCTTGATTCCTCAACAGT